>JBHELN010000241.1:0-7244 GCA_046263115.1 Pseudonocardiaceae bacterium
CGACTCCCACCTCGTTGAGCCGGTACCTGGATGCGCGGAGATCACCCACCCCCCGGGCGATCTTCGGGGCGTTTGTTGCCAGGTACGAGGGATCCACGGCACCCGAGGGGGACAGCCGTACCGCCCTCTCGCGGAGAGATCTCGAACGAGGAGGAACACCGGAACATGACGTCACGCACACCCAGGAGGCATCGCCGCCTGGCTCTCATGGCCGCCGGCACGGCAGCCGCGATGGTTTTGCTGCCGGGTGCTGCCTCGGCGCAGGTGGTCCACTCAGCGCAGCAGTTCATGAGCACCCCCGGTGGTCCGGCTACGCCTGGAGATCCGGTGGCGCCCCCCAACCCCAACGCACCGGCATTGCCTCCCGCTCCAGCCGGTCCTGGCGACCTGCCTGGCCCAGGCAACCTGCCGGCCCTTCCCGGTCTCCCTGGTGGCATCATCGGTAACAACAACCCAGGCCTGACCGGAGCGCACGACCACGACGGTCACCACGGCGACGAGCACCACGGCGACGACGTGCAGCGGGACGACACCCCGGACAGCCACGATATCGACGACCCTCGCCCGCCTGATCATGCCTCCGGCGAGGTTGCCAAGCTTGATCTGCTGAAGTCCCGCCTGCTGGACATCACCAGATACGACGCGACCATTGAGGACAATGGCCGGGCGCACTCCGATTCGACCGTCCTCGGTTTGGGCGGCAGCCGGATCATCGGTTCTAGCGCGGACTCCCGCGACCACCACCGAGAAGGCGACAACGGCGACGCCCTCAAACTGTGCAACACCAGCGGCGGGTTGCTCTGCCTGAGCCTGCTCTACCACAACACGGTAGCTACCGAGGACCACGACAACTCGCTCGCGGCAGCCCGCGGCGGCGTCCTGGCCCTGTGCCTGGGCAGCAAAGACCGTGACCGTGACCGTGACGGCCGTGATGGCCATGACGGCCACCACCACGAAAGGGACATCGTCGCCTCCACCGAGTGCAACGGGATCCTATCCTTGGGTGTTGCCGAGGGCCTCGGCATCGCCGAGCGGGACAAGAAGGCCGGCCACACTAAGGCCGATTCCGCCAACGAGCTGTTGAACCTCTGCCTCGGCAAGCGCGACAAGCTGACCACTCCTTGCGAGGGGCTCGGCATCGAGGCCGTGCACTCCGACTCGAAGTCGAGGTCGGACAGGCCGGACACCGAGCGTCACTCGTTCCTGTTGGGTATCGACAGCAACGGTCACTCGTCGTACCTGCTGGACGCTCCGTTCGGGTTGGCTCTTCCCGACCACTGCGGTGACTCCGCGATCCTGTGCTTGCTGCTCAACCAGGGCAAGTCGGTCATCTTCCACAACCCACAGGGCGCCGGTAGCGCGCAGGAGGCGCTGCGCCTCGACGTGCTGAACCGTGTCCTGCTGGTGGTCCTCGGCCAGTCCGAGACCCTTGCCCACGAGACCAACGAGGGCAATAACCACCACAACAGGGGTGACCACTGCGACGACCATGGCAACAACAAGGCTGAAGAGCACGGAGAGCACTGCGAAGACCACGGCAACAAGGGCGAAGAGCAGGGCAAGGGCGAGAACGAAGGCGGCAAGGGTCCTGAGCTGGCTCAGACCGGTGCTGATGTCGCCGGGTTGCTGGCCGGTGGATTCCTGCTCACCGGGCTGGGCGCGCTGACCGTGGCGGGTACCCGCCGCCGGGCTGGCAAGCACACCGTCTGAGTGCCTAGCAGTATCTGAGTAAACCTTCAGCGGGGGTCGGCGAGCAATGCGCCGGCCCCCGCTGGCATGTCCACCCCTTTGTCCCCGCTACGATCGGCGCCCTCATGAATACCTTGATCTCCAAGCTGCCCTGGATCACCCGGTTGCCCGTGATAGCTCGGATGCGCAGCCGACCGATTCCCGCACTAATCGGTGTCGTCGCCCTCTCGCTCGCCGTCATTCTCGGCGTGACCGCCCTGGTGCTCAACGGCGGCATCGTCGGCAGCGGCGCGGGCGACGCCAATGAAGTGGTCAACACAGCCGGCCACTACCGCTTCGAGGCCCCGACCGGGTGGTCGACCACCCAGGACGGCCGTACCACCACGGTGACCAGCCCAGACCAGGCCACGGTGATCACCCTCGGCATCGGTCGGCCTGGGCCGATACCCGTGGCAGGCACCCTGTTCTTCCAAGAGGTCGCCAGTCACTACAAGAATGTGCAGGTGATCCCGCCGGAAGCCAAGCAGGTGGGCCCGCGAACCGCCCTCGTCTACGGCGGAGTCGGGAACAACGACAAGAACACCAGCATCCGGTTCCTGGCGATCACGGTCGAGAACAACCCGACCAACTACGCCATCGCGGTGTTCACCGCGGCTGATTCCGATCCCAACGTTGTTCTTCCGCCGGTGAACCAGCTAGTCGAGACGTTCCGGTCGGCCACGTAGTATTTGGTCACCGCACTTCAGCGTACGTCTACGGGGACGGCCACCGTCATCTCATCTATGTCCGAGGTCCGCACGGTGATCGACAGCTTCCAGCCGCCGGGATAGGGCAGCTGAACCCCGTTGGCGTCATACTCGCCCAGTCCGGTGTGCTGCAGCGGTACCGCAAAAGGACCGAGCGCTCGGTCGGTGAGCGTCAGCTCGGTCCGCATCTCGGCCACGTCATGCCGGGTGCCGTCGGGCTCCTCAACGGTGACGTGGATGGTGTTCGGTCCGGTGGCGGCCGGATCGACGTGCACAAGAAGTTCCCCCCGGCCGCCCGGGCCCCCGGTGTCGTAGCTGACGACCTGGTGCCCGGGCCCCGGCGGCTTGATGGCCGGAGTCGTCGCGGTGCGGCCCGGCTCGGCGTTGACCAGCAGCGCGGTGACGCCGAGCACGAGCGCCCCGAGCGCCGACTCGACGAGCACACTTCGCCGCAGGTTGCCCTCCCCCAGCACACCGACGCGACGCGCGGTCACTTCCGCGACCCCGCCGGCAGCGCGCGTTGCTGCGCCGACGCCCATCAATACGCGCTGCTGCCGGCCGACCCATCGGTGGGACACCAACGCGGCGCCGAGCATCAGTCCGACGGTTCCAAGCTTGACGAGCAGCAGCTGGCCGTAGTCGGTGGAACCGAACGCTGCCCAACTGCCGAGCTGGCGCCAAGACTGGTAACACCCGGTGCCGATGAGAATCGCGATGGCGCCGGTCGCGATCGCGGAGAACCGGGCCAGCGCGCGCTGCGGCATCGCGGGCGCTACGGTGCCGGTGCTACCCGCCGGCCCCAACAGGACCACCAGGGTGACCAGGCCACCCAGCCACACGCCCATCGCCAGCAGGTGCACAACGTCAACGGGCAGTGCCAGCTGGTGTTGCAACCCCACTGAGGCGTGGTCTGCCGCAGCCCAGGTCGCCGCGAGGCTGACCACCAACACCACACCCAGGGCCCCGAACCACGCCCGGCCGCGCCGCTCGAGGTGCCCCAACCACGCGCACAGCAGCACAACGTAACCGCCCGCCAGCGCCAGCAGCGCCAGCCGGACCGTCAACGCGGTACCCAGCCGGCTGGCCAAGGTTTCGGAGACGATGTCCGGGTCGGCAAGTCTATTGAGATCCAGCCCGTCGGCATACGGTCCTTGCAGCAGCAGAGTCGCGATGGCGGTTGCCAGCAAGCCGGCCCAACCACCCAGCATGACTCGGCGCGCGCCGCGGTGGATCAGCGCTTGCGGCCAGCACAGCAGCGTGAAGGCGATCGAACCGACCAGCAACGCGTATGACGCGAACGCCGCGGCGCGGATAACGGCGTAGATCGCGCCGACGGATGCGTCTCCGGGCGGTTGCGCGGACGGCGGTGCCCGGCCGGCCAGCGTCTCCGTGGGATGACCCACCGAGAAGGTGAAAGCGCCCGCCACCGGGTGTGAGTCGGCCGAAGTCACCCGCCACGAAACGGTATACGTGCCCTGTTGCGATTGGTGCGAGACCAGCTGGACACCCACCGTGGGGGCACTACCGAGATGGGTGGCATGACCATCGTCGACTTCTGCACCATCAGGCCCGAAGACGCGAACTCCGCCCGGCGCTACTACCACTGGTTCGCTGAAGGTCAGCGACACGGTGGCCGGGACGGTGGCAAGCACCGTGCCCTGCCCCGGTTCGGTCGCGATGAGCGCCGCATGGGCCGACGCTGAACCGGTGCCGACGAGCAGCCCGAGCACTACGCAGAGCACCGTCACCGCGCAGGCCTGCAGCGCTCGCCGGCACAACACAGAACTCAACCAGCGGTGGCGCTACGCCGGTTCAGCAGACCCACGATGATCCCGATGATGCCCAGCGCGATCCCCACAATGCCGAGCACCACTCCCCATGTGCCCGTCGACGAACGCGCGTCGCTAGTGCCGGTCGCCGCAGTCACGGCTGCCTGGGTCGCGTCGGCCGGTGTCAGCTTGACCACCGGCGCCGGGTGTTCCGGTTCGGGAGCACCTTCTGGCGCGGTGTCGATCCACCGCACCACTTCGCCGTTGTCATAGGTCTGCAACGCCTTAAAGACCAGCTCGTCTGTGTCGGTTGGCAACGGACCCATGGAGATGTCGAACTCCTCGAATGATCCAGGTGGTATCTTGCCGCCAGTCCAGGTAATCTTCGAAATTACTTCGCTGATCTCTCCGTCGTCAGTTTTGATCGGTTTGTCAAGCTTGGTCTTCTGCGCCGTGGACGTCCATCCGGGGACGGCCCGAGTCTCCACAGAGGCAATCGGGTGATCAGTGGGAAAGTTAATTTCCAGCTGGGTTGTCGACGCGGTGTCGCGCTCATTGGGAACCTGAAAAGAGACTTTGGTATACCCGCCTTGCTGGGCGGTGCCGGGATTGGCGGTGACGTGCGCCGAAGCGGTACCGGGCAGGGCGAACAGCGCCATTGCGCAGAGGGTGCCGACCGCTGTGATCCGGCGTGCCCGCCACCAACTGATCTTCACCATGACGCTCCCTGTGGTAGGCACGTCCATCACAGCATCGTCAGCAGCATGTAGCTCATCCCGATGCCCATGACGACCTCGGTCGAACCGAGCAGATGCGGCGACCCGACCACACCGCGCGGTCCCCCACCGGGCAGCGCCGGGTTGGCAGCCATCCCCGCCAGGATGTGCACCGGCACGGCCAGCCGGACGGCCAACCGCACCACGAATATCACGAAATACCCGACGAAGATCCAAGTCAGCGAGGGCAGCGCGAGCCCGCTCAAGCCCACGTGCGCCATGTCCATGTGCTGCGCCATGGCTCGCGGGACACTCGCACCCGGGTCTTGCGGGACACCCGCACCCGGGTCTTGCGGGACACCCGCACCCGGGCCGTGCCCTGCGGGCATCAACGCAAACATGTACACCATGGCCACACCCCCGACCAGCAGGTGCAACTCGTGGTGCCCGACCATGGGCCCGGCCGGAGACAGCCGAGTTGCGCGCAACCCGCGCCGGATCAGCCGCACGGCGATGTACCCAGCCGCCAGTCCAAACAGCAGCTGCCAACACAGCCGAGGCAACGGATCAATCCACGGCAGCATCATGGCGACCATGCCCAGGCTCATCACAGCTCGCGAGCTGTCCACGCCTCGGGCGCAGCCACTATTCCCAGCAGACGTTCCAGAGTCGGATGCGAACAGCCGGATCGCATAGAAGACAGTAACCGCGGCGAACATCCCGGCGAAAACCCAGCGCACCCACTCTGCGCCGCCCACCGCTCACCCCCTTCCTGCATTCGACCAGCGTCCCGGCACCCGATCTCTCCAGGCATAGTCGTGTGCCGCCGCCGGATAGTTCCAGCGCCAGTATGTTGCGTTGGAGTCCTAATGATCAGTTAAATGGATGGTCCTCATCGATGGAAGGAACCGCGCGGTGCTGTTCGGCGAAGTCGGCCGGGTCGGCTTCAAGGGGTGGCTGTGTGAAGTCTCCCAGGTCCTCATCGTCCTCATGGAGATCGGTCACCGGACGCCGCTGATCGGCCGCGTCGGCGTCGGGGTCCTCGATGCCCATCTAATACTCCTTGTCGGGAGGCCACTTGCGGCGCCTGACTACCCGTTCGTCGACCGCCTTAGTGGGCGATACCGGAAGGCCAGTTTGGTGGGACCCTACGACGGTGATGCAGATTGATGCCGCGCGGCTGGTACTGCGACCGATCTACCGGCCGGTGGCGCGCATGCTCCTCGATGGCGGGATCCCCCGGGGGCTGAACTTCGCTCCGGGTTACCCGTCCGCATTCTCACTGGAAGTGATGGAATCAGTAGTAGAAGCGCAAGGGCCCGGCCGGTTCGGGCCTTACTTCATGATCCGTAAAGCCGACTGTATGATCGTCGGTGAGATCGGATGCAGCCTCGACGACGACTGCGGCACGGGCAAGGTCGGCTATACCGTGGTGGAGCCGTGTTGGGGCCGGGGATACGCCACTGAGGCACTGCGAGCGTTGCTCGCCCATGTGCTCGCCGCACCCGACATGCGCAGAGTGGTCGCGGAAACGATGGTGGAGCACATCGCCAGCCGCCGCGTCATGGAGAAAGCCGGCATGACCTACTGCGGCCGGCGTGTGGATGACGAATACGGCGAGCCGCTCGATCTGGTCGTCTACGAGGCTTTCGTGCAGAGCACCGTGCCTACCAGGTGACGGGTAGCCGGCTCACTGCGCCGGCCACAGCTTCGCGGACGGGCTGGATGTCTTCCAGAGGTACGGCGAGGCGCAGGGTGGGGAAGCGCTCGAACAGGCGGACGAACAGGTACTGCAGTTTCACCCGCGCTACGTGCGCGCCCAGACAGAAGTGTGCGCCATGGCTCAGTGACAGGTGCGGGATGCGCTCGCGGCTGATGTCGAAGCGTTTCGGATCGGGGAAGACAGCCTCGTCTTCGTTGGCTTCCTGGACGGCGAACATCACGGTGTCGCCCGCGCGGATGGTGACGCCGTCGACTGCGACATCGACGGAGGCATACCGGGTAAGGCCGCCACGCCGAGCGGCTCGCTGGCGCTCGATCGGGCTGGCGAAGCGGAAGATCTCTTCCACCGCTGAGGCGGCCAGAGCCCGGTCCCGTTGCAGCGCCTCGCGCTGATCGTGGTGAGTCAGCAGCAGCAGCATGCCCCGATCGATGATCGCGACGGCGGGTGCGTGCCCGGCGAAAACGATCCCCGCGGCCAGGTGGGCGATACCGTCATCGGTCAGTGCCGGGTCGCGCTCAGCGGCGCGCAGCAGGTCCGTGGTGATGTCGTAGCCCGGTGTCCAGCGCTTGCGCTCGATCAGGGTGCCCAGGTAACGCCACAG
>JBHELN010000242.1:0-5301 GCA_046263115.1 Pseudonocardiaceae bacterium
GTGCCCAGCCGAACCAACTGACAAAGAACCACCTGAGTTGCAACCCGTACCAGTTCCCGGCGTTGCGCTGCTCTCACGATGAACCATCAGAAAGCCCCGAGCCGCCAAACGCTCGCCACGCGGCACGTGAGGACGTTTCGCCTGGTGACTCCGCCTGCATGACTATGCGGTGGCTTGCAGCTGTTGAGGGCACTCAGATCTAGCCTTACCAGATGTCCGGTTGTGTGGTTGGCCACGGTGACTCAGGGGTAGTTCATCCAAGGGGCAAGCGCTCGACCTGGAGGCGCAACCATGCTCCCTCCGTTGTCCGGTCCCGTCCGAGATGTCGCGCTGCTTGTCGCTCGAATACTGCTCGGCGTGGTGCTGTGCGCGCACGGTTTCCAGAAGGTGTTCGTCTACGGCGTGGGCGGGACCACCGCGGCGTTCACCAAGATTGGTGTGCCGGTCCCGCCGGCATCGGCGACGTACGCCTCGATTGTCGAGCTGGTAGGCGGTGGACTGCTTATCCTGGGTGCGGCGACCACGATCGTGTCCGCATTGGTGGTGCTAGACATGATTGGCGCCTCGCTGACCACCCATTCGTTCTTGAACGGCGTGTTCGTCCATCAGCACGGCTTCGAGCTGGAGGCGTCGATCTGCGTAGGGGCACTGTTGCTGCTGGCTGCCGGAGCCGGTCGGTACAGCCTCGACCACCTGCTGCTGAGGCGTCGCCGCGCCGCCGTCGCGGCCTGAACCAAGCTCCGACCGGCCGCGTGCCGGAAGGCCTCACCGGTCGGGTCACCGAGCTAGGTGGCCTACAGCGCGGGCTCCCGACCGCCGAGGCCCTTCGGTCCACGATCTCGGCGAGGATGGCAACAGTGCCGCTGAAGGTCCGGTCACAAGGTAACGCCGAGTTGTCCATATCGGCGTTCCCGAAGGCGTACATCGGCGATGAAGTCGTAGTCCGACCGTCTCGGAGATGTCCTTAAGAACATTAAGGTCAGCCTTCGTCAGGCGTAGCCCGAAATCCACACCCGCAAATTGGTCGACATCGCACGGCCACACGTGTGCGGGATCAACCGGGTACCAGTACCCAACATCAGGCGTCGGTCGTAACCACCGCCGGGCGATCACGATCGGCCGTAGTTCGATCTCGCCGGCGATGATGGCCTGTACATAGCCGAGGACGAACTGCCGCTTCGCGCCCGAGAGCTGGTCCGCTGCGGTATCACACGTCAACCTCGCCGCGCTGTACGTGCCGCTGGCACGAATCCCCTTGTCTGTGGCCAACCGGGTGGAGAACGACGCTCTTCCGTTACCACCACGCTCGATGACCTCCAAGGCGACGCCCACCCCTCTGAAGGCGATAGCCTGCTCAAGCCACACGAGCTGACCTTGCTTAAGTCGCCCTCGGAGGTGCTCAACTACCAGAGAGCCAATGTCGTCGTGCGCCAGGTACCTGGAGAGGGCGCGTTCGAAGAGCTCGGTACGCAGCGCTCGGGCGAAGGAATGCTCGGGACCGGGTATCCGGCGGGTGAGGTCGATGGCCTCGCGCGTCGAGAGCAGGCTCAGGACCAGCTTCTCATGCAGATACCATGAGTTGAGTCTGGTCTCCTCAGACATGGGCCGATGATCGCACCCTTACATAATTTTGCATAATAAATGAGGTAGGTGTAAGTGCTTTCGTGATGCGGATCGCAACTCTTCCACAGCGGCAAGAGACGGGACTCGCACACCCGAAAACATAAATGCCCAGATCAAGGGCCTGTCACGTGCTCGGTGGAGCTGACGGGATTCGAACCCGTGACCCCCGCACTGCCAGTGCGGTGCGCTACCAGCTGCGCTACAGCCCCGATGGGATCACCACGGACCGGCCGCGGTGCGTAAGCCACCGTACACGAGGCCCGGAGTGATCCCGATGCAGGATCGGCTCAGCGGGGAGCGCCGCTGAGCGCCTGGTCCAGCCATTGGACATCGGTCACGTCAGCCACGACCGCACCGTTCACCAGGACAGTCGGAGTACCAAACAGATGGTCGGACCGCAGCCCGCTGACGTACTTGCTGGCCTCGTCCGTGGCGGTGGCGATGCGCTGGTCGGCACCGGTCTGCACACAGTTGGAGAAGTCCTTCCCAGCGCCTAGGGCCGTGCCGAGCTGCTGGAGCTGGGCCGTTGTCCAGGCGGGACCGCCCTCGGTCGGCTGGCTGGCGAACAAGCTGTCGTGGAAGCGCGGGAAAATGCCCGCGTTGGCAGCGCAGAACGTCGCACCCGCGGCCAGCGTGGAGTACCCGGCCGGGATCGAGCGCGAATCGAGGATGGCGACGGGGTGATAGACCACCTTTGCCTTACCGTCTGCGGCCGCTTGGGCCAGCCGCGGATGGTAGGCGTGCTCGAACTGGCCGCAGTGCGGGCACAGGAAGTCCTCGTAGATGTCGATGGTCACCGGCGCCTGGGGACTGCCGGTCACGATGGTGTCGCCCTTCACGCTCACCGGGTACTGCGGCCCGGCGGCCGCGACGGGGATCGCCGGGCCGAGGCTTTGCGGCTGGTTGCGATGCTGCAACAGCAGCGCCCCGCCGACGACGACAATGAGCACCACAATGATGGCGATCCCAGCGATCACCGTGCGGCTACCACCGCCGCTACTGCGCGCGGCCGCGACCGCTTGTGCGCCCTGCCGAGCGCGTTTGTCCTGAGTCCTTTCGGCGCCGCTCACAACTCGTTCCTCCCTGCTATCCCGCCGGATAACCGGCTCCACCCCACCCTGTGTCCGGTTCCGCGCGCAGCCACCCGTCGACGCTCAGCGCCGTGCGGGGGCGCAGCAGCAGCCACCCCGCCAGTAGCAGAAACCCGATGTCACGAGCCAACTCCTGCGGGTACCGCGTGCTGCCCTGGGGAACCGCCCCGCCCCCGCCGAAGCACCCACAATCTATGGACAATCCGCGGGCCCAGGCCTGTGCCATCCCGGCCATCAGCACCACCAGCAACAACCCACTGGCGAGCGCAACCCACCGGATGAATGCGCCCGCTACGAGCAGGGTTCCCAGGGCAAGTTCAACCAGGGGCAAGGCGGTGGCGACCGGACCGATCAAATCCGGCGGCAGGAGTTCGTAGGCAATCACCGCGACCCGGGTCTGCGCTGGGTCAATGACCTTGACCGCGCCGGAAACCAGGAAGACCGTCGCGAGCCCCAGCCGCACCACGGTGCCGACACTGTCGACAACAGGGCGGGATAGCCGGAGCACCCGCGCAGCGTAGTCGATCGGCGCAAGCCTAGGTGAGGCTGGCCATGGCCAGGACAACCCCGGCACCGCCATCGTAGCGGCAGCGACCTACCTGGTCGGCACGCTGATCGGCATCTGCGCCGGCTCATCGTCCTTGCGCGGCAGCGTCTCGGGCGAACGCAGCCAGACCACCGCGGCGAGCAATGCGACACCGCCGGTCAGGATGAACGCCGCCGAGTAGGACAGGTGATCGACGAGCAGGCCAGTCGCGATCGGCCCGAAAATCGAGCCGATATCGGCGGTCATCTGCACCACCGCCAGCACCGGACCACCCCTGGCCTGCGAGCCGATCACATCAGCCACCGTGGCGCCCTGCGCCGGCGTGATCAGCCCGGTGCCGGCGCCGGCGATCACCGCGGCGATCAGGAACTCCGGCACTCCCCGGGTGAAACCCAGCCACATCGTCGCGCCACCGGTGACGGCAAGGCCCACCAACATCGGCAAGCGGCGCCCGAGAACATCCACGAGCCGGCCGGAGAACGTCAGCACGGTCACGGTGCCGGCGGCGAAGACCGACAGTGCCACACCGGCCAACGACCCCGGACGGTGCAGTACCTCGACGACGAACAGCGGCACCAACGAGACGCGCACGCCGTAGACCGCCCAGCCGTTGGCGAAGTTGGCGGCCAGCGCAGCGCGGTAGGCCGGATGTCCCCAGGCTTGGCGTACGGTCAGTGCAGGGATGGCGGCGGCAGGTACGGCACCGATCGCTGGGGAACGACGCAACAACAGCCACGCCACCGTGGCGGCGAGGAACAGGGCCGCGGCATACACCACGAACGGGGCGCGCAGTGAGATCTCGATCAGCCCGCCGCCGAACAGCGGACCGCTGACGCTGCCCAGCAGGAAACTGCTGGACCACAGGCTGGTGGATCGTCCGCGCAGCCGCGGCGGGGTGAGCCGAATCAACAGCGCGGCGGCGGAAACGGTGAACATGGTCGACCCGATACCGCCCAGTGACCGCAGCACCAGCAGCTGCCAGTAATCAGCGGCAAAGGCACAGGCACCGGTGGACAAGCCGACCACGGTGATGCCCCCGATGTAGACCGGCCGTTCGCCCAGCGCCGACACCAGCTTGCCGCTGACGGGGGCGAACGACAACCGCATGAACGCGAAGGCGCTGATCACGATGGAAGCCGCGGTCACGCTGACGTTGAAGCTGCGTGCGAAGGTCGGCAGGGCAGGAGCAACGATGCCGAAGCCAACCGCGATCACGAAACTGACCGCGACCAGCATCCACACCTCGCGGGGCAGTCGCGCAACGGTCGGGGGCGCCGACGATGGTGCCGATTCCGACTCCACGTTCACCGCCACCACCTTGTCGATCTTCAGCGATGTCCCCGCATCGTTAAAGCTCAACCGGTGGTGCCCGTCAGGGCATTCCCGGGTTCATGCCACGTTTCTCGGCCCGGGAACGGATCCGGGCGGGACGGGCTGCGCAGCAGTGGGGTAAAGCAATACCCGGACGGTGGCGTTCTCGGCGGTGAAATCGATCTGAGTGACGTCCACGTCGATGTAACCATCGTCACTGACAGTGGCGTTCACGCGGACGAACTGGCCGCCGACTCTGTGCACGCCACACAATGTGCCGGCGACGAGCTGAGCGACGGACTGCATGCTCAGTCCGGGACCACCCGCCGCATCGAGGATGGGCGCCTCGGGCGACGCGGTGAAGGTGGTCATAGGTGATCCTCCTTGATTCGCCGGGCCACGTCACTAGTCACTGAGACACCGATAAGGTGCACAACTATTTCCTCACAACGCGCGCGAAAATAAAGTCGGTGCAAGATTTTTAGCGCCGAACGGTCATTTTCACCCGGGTTACGGCGCCCATTCGAGATACTGTTAATAAACGCGCCAACGCGCGTCCAGAAACTTTGCGGCGCTGCCGTAGCGCCAATACCATCACGGTATTCGGTGATCACACTGTGCGTGCATGGCACTGATCAGGAGGCGGCCGAGGCCAGACCGAAGGTGGTGTCGATGTCGTGGGCCAGCCGGTCGACGTTGCCGGCGAAAGGCGGTTTCGTCGCCCCGACC
>JBHELN010000243.1:0-2658 GCA_046263115.1 Pseudonocardiaceae bacterium
CTGCATCTCAGCCGGGACTGCGGCGCAACCCTAAGGAATCGAGTCCGGCCTCTCAGGAAGCTGAGAGTTCCGGTTGCCGCACTGCGCTCACAGGTCGGCGCAAGGCGACGAGGGACGAGCGGATAGGCTGATCGGCGGCGACTGCTGCGCCGTTCGGCCGACACTGAACTCAGCATGTCGGTGGTCCCGACCGTCGGCCGCGTGAGCTGGCACACTCGGTGCAGCACGCTGATGGTGATCGGAGAACCATGGACCCCCTGTTCCTGCCATTGCTGTTCATCGTCGTACTCGCGGTGCCGCTGATCCTGAATACTCGCCGGCAGAAACGGGCGATGGCTGACGCGCAACGGCTGCAAAGCTCGCTGACCAATGGTGATCGGGTGGTGACTACGTCAGGTTTGCACGCGACTGTTGTCGGCAGCGCGGACGATTCGACGGTCGATTTGGAGATCGCTCCGGGAGTACGCACCAGGTGGTTGCGAGCTGCGATCCGGGAAAGGATTGCTGACGGCAAGGCCAGCGCACCGCTGGCATCTCCCGGTGACGGTAGTGCTCGAACCGACGGCCCCTGAGTGAGCTGGTGCCGGGGCGCTACGCTCCCGCATCCCAGCTTCACCTCCGGGCGCCAGAGCCCGGCCCCACTGACTGGGCCGGTCGTGGTGCTGGCACAGTAGAACACCGCGCCGGTGCCGGCACCCGGCGCAGTGCGTCGTGAATGAGGAGAACCACCCACCGTGGCACCACCGGCCGGGCACTTCCGCCCCTGGCGTAACCTGGCGATCTTCGCTGGGATCGTTGCCTTGCTGTACTCCTTGGTCTTTCTGACCGGTGGCGGGCGCCCCACTCCGAAGTTGGGCATCGACCTGCAAGGCGGTACCCGGGTGACCCTCACTGCCCGGACCGTCGACGGCCGGCCCCCCTCACGCGAGTCCCTCGATCAGGCTCGGCAGATCATCGAGCAACGGGTCAACGGTATCGGCGTCAGCGGGGCCGAAGTCGTGCTCGACGGCGTCAACTTGATCATCACAGTGCCGGGCGAGAACGGCGACCAAGCCCGGACGCTCGGGCAGACCGCCAAGCTCTATTTCCGCCCAGTGGTCTCCGAGGAGCCGGCCGGAACGCCTGCACCGGCTCCCGGTGGTAAGTCCGCGGGTGGTAGCAACCCGGCTGTGCCGTCCGGCTCACCGGCACCGAGTCCGTCATCGGGTGAACCGGCACCCGTGGCGCCGCAACTGGCCCAACAACCACCACCGACTCCGACCCCGTCACCGACGCCCGCGCCGCCGGTCGGCAGTGTTCCAGCGGATTCCGCCAGTCCAGAGGTCGCCGAGCAGATCCGGCAGGCCAGGGCGCGGCTACAGAGCACGGACCCGGCGGTTGAGCAACAGGCGCTGGCCACCCTCAACTGCGCTGGTCCCAACCCGCTGCGCGGCAACGACGACCCGAACCTCCCACTGGTGACCTGCGACCAGCATGGCACTGCCAAGTACTTGCTGGGCCCCGCGTTCCTGTCCGGCGAGCAGATCTCCAACGCGTCGTCGGGGCCCAGATCGGACGGTCCGGGTTATGAGGTTCGGCTGAACCTCAAGACTCAGGGCGAGGATGTCTGGGGCCAGTACACCTCCGCCAACGTCGGTAAGCAGGCGGCGTTCGTGCTGGACACCGAAGTGGTGTCGGCGCCGCAGATCACCGCAGCGATCCCGCCTGGTGAGCAGACCCGAATCACCGGCAGCTTCACCCAGGCCGAGGCGAAAAACCTGGCCGACGTGCTCAAATACGGTTCGCTGCCGCTGTCGTTCCAGTCGTCGGAGTCCGAGACGGTCTCGGCCACCCTAGGTCTGTCCTCGCTGCGGGCAGGCTTGCTCGCCGGGGCGCTGGGACTGGTCGTGGTGTTCGTCTACTGCCTGTTCTACTACCGGGCGCTCGGCGTGTTGACCATCTTGTCGTTGGCGTTGTCGGGAATCATTGTCTACGCCGTACTGGTGCTGCTAGGGCGATGGATTGGGTTCACCCTCGACCTCGCCGGGGTGGCTGGGTTCATTGTGGCCATCGGCATCACCGCCGATTCGTTCGTGATCTTCTTCGAGCGCCTTAAAGACGAGGTCCGGGACGGCCGAACGTTCCGCTCTGCGGTGCCTCGGGCCTGGGTCAGGGCCCGGCGCACCATCCTGACGGCAGATGCGGTGAGCTTTCTAGCCGCCGCAGTGCTCTATGTTCTGGCAGTCGGGCAGGTGAAGGGCTTCGCCTTCACTCTCGGCATGTCAACAGTGCTCGACTTGGTGGTGGTCTTCCTGGCCACGCACCCGCTGGTGGCGATGGCATCACAGTCCCCGCTGCTTTCCCAGCCGGCGCTGTCCGGACTCGGGGCCGCCCAGCGAGCCGGGGCCGCCAGCCGATCGGAGCTGGCGGCTGCTGGGAAGGGATCCTGATGGTGGGCACGCTGGGGCGGCTGTACACCGGAACCGGCGCGTTCGACGTCGTCGGGCACCGGCGGATCTGGTATTCAATATCCGGGCTGCTCGTCGTGGTGTGCCTGGCCTCGATACTGCTGCGTGGGTTCAACCTCGGGATCGACTTCGAAGGCGGTACCCGGGTACAGCTGCCGGCCCAAGGAGCACGTGGCGTCATCACCACCCAGCAGGCTGAGCGGGTGTTCAC
>JBHELN010000244.1:0-3596 GCA_046263115.1 Pseudonocardiaceae bacterium
GCCCGCGACATCCAGGCGTGGGAATATCTTCCTCTCGGGCCTTTTCTCGGCAAGTCCTTCGCCACCTCGATCTCCCCGTGGGTCATCCCACTCGACGCCCTGGCCGCAGCCCGGGTCCGACCTCCGGCGCGGGACCCCCGCCCACTGCCCTACCTCGACGACACTCGCACCGAGCCCTGGGGGCTGGACATCACGCTGGAGGTGCGGCTCAACGACCAACTGGTGTCCCGCCCGCCGTTCGCCGGGATGTACTGGACAGCAGCGCAGCAGCTTGCGCACCTGACCAGCAACGGTGCCTGCCTGCGCACCGGCGACCTGTTCGCCTCGGGCACGGTCAGCGGCGTCGCGCCGGACCAGCGCGGCTCGCTGCTCGAACTGAGCTGGGACGGCGCATCACCGTTGACTCTCAAGGACGGGGGCACTCGCAGCTTCCTCGCCGACGGCGACGAGGTATCGATCACCGCGACAGCACCGGGCCCCGACGGCACCACCGTCGGGCTGGGGGAGGTGCGCGGACAAGTGCGCGAAGGGGTCCCCGCGCACGTGAGTGCGTAACAGTGTTCTGGCACCGAACGCCACTCACGAGCGCCGGGCCTTGGCCCGGCGCCGCCTACCCGCTGGGTGCGACCTACGACGGCGCAGGCACCAACTTTGCGCTGTTCTCCGAAGTCGCCGACGAGGTGGAGCTGTGCCTGTTCGACGACGGCGGCGACGCCCACGCGATCGAGACCCGGGTCCGGCTGCCCGAGGTCGATGCGTTCGTCTGGCATGGCTACCTGCCCGGCATCGGACCGGGTCAGCACTACGGATACCGGGTGCCCGGCCGGTACGATCCGGTCGCTGGGCAGCGGTGCAACCCGGCCAAACTGCTCATCGATCCCTACGCCAAAGCGGTATCCGCCGCGGGTCAGTCCGGGGTGAAATGGGACGAGTCGCTGTTCGGTTACCGGTTTGCCGATCCGGAACAGCGCAACGACGCCGACTCCGCGATCCACGCGCCGAAGTCAGTGGTCATCAGTCCGTTCTTCGACTGGGCCGACGACCGGCATCCGCGCACGCCCTACCACGAGACGGTGATCTACGAGGCACACGTGCGCGGCATGACCATCGCCCATCCCGAGATTCCCCCCGGCATGCGCGGCACCTATGCTGGTCTCGCGCACCCGGCCATGATCAATCATCTCACTTCGCTGGGCATTACCGCCGTCCAGCTTATGCCGGTGCATCAGTTCATCACCGACCGCAACCTCGCCGAACGAGGTTTGACGAACTACTGGGGTTACAACACCATCGCGTTCCTGGCCCCGCACAACGGCTACGCCGTCGCAGGCACCGTTGGAACCCGAGCGCATGAGGTCGTCACGCAGTTCAAGTCGATGGTCCGGGAGCTGCACGCAGCGAACATTGAAGTCATCCTCGACGTGGTTTACAACCACACCGGCGAGGGCAATCACCTTGGACCGACGCTATCGATGCGCGGCGTCGACAACCCGGCCTACTACCGCCTCGTCGAGAGCGATCTTCGTTACTACATGGACTACACCGGTACCGGCAACTCGCTCAACGTGCGCCACCCGCATACCCTTCAGTTGATCATGGATTCACTGCGGTACTGGGTGCTAGAGATGCATGTCGACGGCTTCCGCTTCGACCTCGCCTCCACGTTGGCCCGTGAGTTCTACGACGTGGACCGGCTGTCCACGTTCTTCGATCTGGTGCAGCAAGACCCGGTGATCAGCCAGGTGAAACTGATCGCCGAACCGTGGGATCTCGGGCCTGGGGGCTACCAGGTAGGAAACTTCCCTCCGCTGTGGACCGAATGGAACGGCAAGTACCGCGACACGGTACGGGACTTCTGGCGTGGCCGGCCCGGCACGCTCGGAGAGTTCGGCTACCGGTTTGCCGGCTCCTCCGACCTCTACCAGGACGACGGAAGACGACCGTACGCGTCGATCAACTTCGTCACTGCGCACGATGGGTTCACCCTCACTGATCTGGTTTCGTACAACAACAAGCACAACGAGGCTAATGGCGAGGGCAACCGGGACGGCACAGACGACAACCGGTCCTGGAACTGTGGAGTGGAGGGCCCCACGGACGCTCCTGAGGTGCTGATTCTGCGGGCCCAGCAACGACGCAACATGCTGGCCACTTTGTTCCTATCGCAGGGTGTACCGATGCTGCTGCACGGCGATGAGCTCGGCCGCACCCAGCGAGGCAACAACAACGCCTACTGCCAGGACAATGAGCTGTCCTGGGTGGATTGGACATCGGCCGACCGGGAGCTGGCCGCCTTCACCGCGGCGCTGATCGCGATGCGGCGCGAGCACCCGGTGTTCCGGCGTCGCAGGTTCTTCGCCGGCCGCCCGATCCGCGGTGGAGACGACCTGCGCGACATCGCGTGGTTCACCGAGTCCGGCAAGGAGATGACAGAGCACGACTGGGAAGCGCAGGTTTGCCAGTACCTCACCGTATTTCTCAACGGGTGCGGCATCCCAGATGCCGACGCCCGCGGCCAGCCGGTCACCGACAATTCGTTCCTGCTGTGCTTCAACGCCCACTACACGGACACCGACGTGCAGCTGCCCGGCAACGGCTACGGGCAGGAATGGACCGTTGTACTGGACACCGCTACCGAGCAGCTACCGGGCAGCCGCGGTCAGGCCACCCCCGGCGACGCCAAAATCACTGTCACCGGCCGGTCGCTGGTGATCCTGGAGCGTGCGACATGACGCCATGCTGACCCCCACGTCGACCTACCGGCTCCAGCTCAGCGCCGGCCTGACCTTCGCCGACGCTGCCGCCGTGGCGCCCTACTTGGCCTCACTGGGTGTTGGCGCGGTGTACACCTCGCCGCTGCTGGCGGCTATGCCGGGATCGCAGCACGGTTATGACGTGGCCGATCCCAGCCGGGTCTCCAGCGTGCTCGGCGGCGAAGTGGGCCGCCAAACGCTGGTGGCGGCCGTCCGTAAGCACGAGTTGGCGCTGGTAGTGGATATCGTGCCTAACCACCTCGGGGTGGCCGAATCGCAGGCGAACCCGGCGTGGTGGGATCTGCTGCGCCACGGGCCGTCGTCGCGCTTCGCGCAGTGGTTTGACATCACCGGCTGGCCGCTGCGCCTGCCCGTGCTCGCCGACTCTCCTGACGCTCTGTCGCACCTGCGGGTGGACGGCGATCTGCTGTGGTACTACGAGCACGCCTTCCCGCTGGCGCCGGGCACCGCCGGCGGCAGCCCACAACAAGTGCACGAGGCGCAGCACTACCGGCTGGTGTCCTGGCGATCAGATGTGGGCTACCGGCGGTTCTTCGCGATCAGCGACCTCGCCGCGGTCCGCGTCGAGGATCCCGAGGTGTTCACCGCCACCCACCAGGAGGTGCTGCGCTGGGTCGCCGAGGGCGATGTGGACGGTTTGCGCGTCGACCACCCCGATGGCCTCACCGACCCGGCGGGGTACCTGCACCGACTACGTGCACACGCCCCCGATGCCTGGATCGTGGTGGAGAAGATTCTTGAACCGGGCGAGGAGTTACCTCGCTCCTGGCCGGTGGCAGGCACCACCGGCTACGACGCGCTTGCCGAGGTCGACGGCGTCCT
>JBHELN010000245.1:0-7034 GCA_046263115.1 Pseudonocardiaceae bacterium
ATCCCGCGGTCATGAATGGCTGCGACGATGTCTTCGACCTGTGCGCACACCCGCATCGCGCATTCGGCGTGGGCAGCGAACTCGGCTGGTCCGGCGGCCGGGTCATTCATCGGGTACCGCTGAGCGAAAACCTTGTTCAGCGGTGATCCGTCGATGAATTCGAGCGCAAGGAAGTGGTGCTCGCCCAGGGCGAAGTGATCATGGACGGCCGGTACTCCCTCGATCCCGGCGAGACGTTCGAGTGTTTCCCGCTCGCGGTGCAGCCGCTGGACCGCGTCGGCACCGTCAGCAGCAAGGCCGGCAAATGGCCGGGCTTCCTTGAGCACCACCCGGGTGCCGGTTCGTTGGTCGGTTGCCTCGTAAAGCCCCCCACCGTTGGAGAAGTGCAGCACCTGCTCGACGCGGTACGGCAACTCCTGGACGGTGGTGGCATTGCGTGCGGCAAGTTGGGGAACAAGCAGCTCCGGCAGGGTCACCCACGGTGGGGTGTAGAACACCGCATCCCTGCGGTCCGGCACCAAGCCCCCCGTCGGGTCCTCGATGGCCGGGACCTGGTCTCCGCGTGCGGAGAGGCAGTGCCTAAGCGCGAAGCCGCCGTATCGAACGTAGAGCGGTCCCTCGTTCCAGCGTAGGTCGCTGAGGATGTAGGGACCTGGCTCGCCCTCCAGCCGCTCGCCCAGGTCGTGCAAGATGGTGCCGAGCGCGTCAACGTCAGTCGGGTAAATCGTGACGAACTTGCCGCTGGACCCCCGCGGAGCGTACTTCGCATTGTGCATGTGAACGATATTGCGAGAAGCCAGGAATTTGAAGGTGATTCCTCGCGGGATACAGTATGACCATACCGTTTCCAGGATTCGATCCGCGTTGTTGAGGCAAGCCGATGCGTGGACTTTCCAGCCCTGCGCGGGCACCGTTGCGCCCACCGGGTTCATGACTACCCAATTGCCCAGGAAGCGACGTTCCCAGCCCTGCGGCACCGGCCGCCGAGCGGCCTCAAAAAATTCAATTCGATTATGACCGGAAATGGAGTCGTAGAACAACGGATCCGCGATGCAGTACACCTCGTAACCGTCGTCCATTGGTTCCCCCTTGTTGCTGACCGATCATCGCTATGCAGCAATAGTCGTGCCAATTCCGGGATGCGGCAAGTGGTGATCGTCAGCCCTTCGCTGTGAAGGAATCACAGGTGGCGGCGGTGATTCACACGCTGATAACAGAGCACTTCAAGGGCGTGCCCGGCAGCAGCGCGTGGCCCTCTGACCGGTGTTTACGATGGCACGGGTCCGTCGTCGGGCACGGGTCCGGCAATCTCACCCTGCTCGGGCAGCAACGGCGAAATGGCCAGGTCCTGGATGGACGTATCCGCCAGCGCAGCATGCACTGCCCGAACACCGGGGCGGCCGGCCACCGTGCGAAGCGCACCACCGTCGCCGAACACCAGCAATGCCAGCACACACGCGCAGCCATGATGCAACTGCGCGGCCTCTGCAGCGTCAACGGCTGCCCGCCTGCTGTCAGCTGCGGTGCGGGACGCAGCGAGGCGCTCCGCAGCCGCGGCCTGCTGCGCCGCGACGAGTTCGGTCACCGGCTGCTGTCCCGGTAGATCACGGGTGCTCAGCGCGGTTTGCACGCGCGGCAACGGAACGCGGAACACGACCCGCGACAGCCGCACCCCCCGCGTCAGCTCGGCGGCGCGGTCTGGCGTGAGGTACCGGTCCAGCTGTACCAACGCCCAGTGCGACGAGCGCCCCGCCGGCAGCGATGCGCCGGCACGTCGCAGGTAATCCGCGACCGGCTCGCCGGCCTCAGGCCCGAGCCGCTGTACCCCGCCCGGGACCGGCGCGTCACGCTGACCTGCTACCCACGTGGTGACGCCGAACCCCACGACAATCACGGCCAGCAGTACCCACCAGGCTCGCCGCGGCATCGGCTATACCTGCGCGGCCAGCACGTCCAGGGCGTGGCGCAGGTCGTCGGGATCTGGGCTGGTGAATTCGACCCAGCGGTCGTCAGCAGGGTGCGGGAAGCCCAACCGCGCAGCGTGCAGCCACTGCCGCTCCAACCCGAGCCGCTGCGCCAGCGCGGGGTCCGCACCATAGGTGAGATCGCCGCAGCACGGGTGCCGCAACGCGGCGAAGTGCACCCGGATCTGATGAGTGCGACCGGTCTCCAAGGTCACATCACACAGCGACGCAGCCGGGAAAGCCTCGATTACCTGGTAGTGCGTCACCGATGGTTTGCCACCGGCCATGACCGCGAAGCGCCAGTCGTGCGTGGGGTGCCGGTCGATCGGGGCGTCGATGGTGCCCCGGCTGGGATCTGGATGGCCCTGCACCAGCGCCCGGTAGTGCTTGGCCACGGTGCGATCCCGGAATGCCCGCTTGAGCGCCGCGTAGCCCCACTCCGATTTGGCGACCGCCATCAGGCCGCTGGTGCCGACGTCCAACCGGTGCACCACGCCGTGGCGCTCCGCCGCGCCCGAAGTAGCCACCTGGATGCCGGCGGCGGCGAGGCCGCCGAGCACGGTGGGGCCGCTCCAGCCAGGGCTGGGGTGCGCCGCGACCCCCACCGGTTTGTCCACCACCACCACGTCGGCGTCGTCGTACAGCACCTGCATTCCCGCGACCGGCGCAGCCGTGACAACTGCGCGCTGCTGCGGATCGGGCAGGGTGACCTCCAGCCACGCGCCCGCGGCCAGCCGGTCTGACTTGCCGGCCGGCATGCCGTCGATCAGCACCGCACTAGCCTCGGTCAGGCCGACCACCGCCGTGCGGGACAACCCCAACAGGCGGGCCAGTCCGGCGTCCACCCGCATCCCGTCCAGGCCGTCAGGTACCGGCAGCGTCCGGATCTCGCTCATGGGCGGCCTCCTGGGCTGCGCGGGCTTCGAGGGCTGCGGGTGCCATCGAAGTCCCGACCGGTGGCGGCCAGAAAGACCAGCAGCAGGCCGCCGCACACGATCGCCGAGTCCGCCAGGTTGAACACCGGCCAGACGCTGCCGTCCGGCGCCAGCAGCGACACGAAGTCCACCACGTGCCCGCGCAACGGCCCAGGGGCACGCAGCAACCGGTCCACCAGGTTGCCCAGCGCACCCCCCAGCACCAAACCGAGCCCTAACGCCCAACCGGTGCTGCGCAGCCGGGATGCCAGCCGGATGATCACCACCACGACACCCACGGCGATCAGCGACAGCACCCAGGTCAATCCAGTTCCCAAGGAGAACGCCGCCCCCGAGTTCCGGAAGACGACGAGATACAGCGCGCCGTCGAGCAGCTTCACCGGCGGGTGACCCTCCAGGGTCGCCACCAGAATGATCTTACTGAGTACGTCCAGCACGAGCGTTACGCCGGCAGCAGCAGCGAGCAAACCTGTCCGGCGCCGGCGCGGCAATGCCTCGGAGGTCTGCTCGTCACCCGCGGCTGCCCGCTCATTGGGTCGGCCCTGCGAGCAGGCCTCCCGCTCACTGGGTCGGCCCTGCGAGCAGGCCTCCCGCTCCGAGTGCTGGGATGGATTCACGACACCATTGTGACGACTCATGGTCGGGCTACTCAGACGCCGGTCTCCCCGCGCCACCGGGCCAACCGGCCGGCTCGGTGCACAGCGCGGATTCGCTGCTCAACCTGCTGCCGCTGGCCAGCGGTCGTGACGATCAACAGCTGATCACCCGCCTGCAACCGGGCGGTCGTCTCCGGGGTGAATCCCTGCCCATCGCGGACCACTAGGCTGACCACCGAACCGGTGGGAAGCCTCAGCTCCCAGAGGTACACACCGTGCAACCGGGACAGTGGAGGCACCTTGATCTGGAGCAGTTCAGCATCCATCTCGTCCAGCGCCGCGGAGTCGACTTCCATCTCCCGGCTCTGCTCTGGGCGGGACAGCCCCAACCAACGCACCACCAGCGGTAACGTGCCGCCCTGCACCGCGGTCAGGATGACGACCAGCACGAACACCACATCCACCAGCCGCTGTGCGCCCGGGAATCCCCGGGTCAGCGCGATCAGCGCCAGCACAATGGGTACCGCGCCACGCAGCCCCGACCACGACAGGAAAACTTGCTCGCGCCAGGGCACCCGCAACGGGGTCATAGCCAGCGCCACCGACACCGGGCGCGCCAGCACCACGAGCACCGCCCCCGCAACGAGCGCGGGGATCAGAACGCCCGGCAAGCGAGCTGGTGAGGCATACAGACCGAGCAACACGAACAACGCGATCTGCGCGAGCCAGCCCAGCCCTTCGGCGAAGGACAGGGTGTCGCCGCGATGCGGCAGCCTCGCATTGCCCAGCACCAGCCCAGCGAGGTAGGTCGCCAGGAAGCCCGAGGCGTGCAGCCCCTGCCCGGCGGCGAAGGCGAGCACGCAGACCGCGATGGTCGCCAGCGGGTAAAGGCCGGTCGCGGGCAGCGCCGCGCGACGCAGCGCCCAGGCTCCCGCGAATCCCAGCGCCGCTCCCACCAGCGCGCCGGCGAGTAGCTCGTAACCCACCAGCAGGGGTGTCCACCAGCGCAGTGGATCACCCGCTGCGAGCAGCACCACGGCGATGTACACCGGCGCGTCGTTGATGCCCGACTCCAGCTCAAGCGCGCCTGCCAGCCGGGCCGACACTTTCAGCGCCCGTAACACGCTGAACACCGCGGCCGCGTCCGTGGAGGACAACACCGCACCCCACAACAGCGCCGTGCGCCAGTCCAGGTCGAGCGCCTGGTGCAGCACCCATCCGGTGATGCCGATGCTCACCGCGACCGCCGCGGTGGCCAGCGCGATCCCCGGACCCAACGCTGGGCGGATCACCGACCAGCGAGTGGTCAGACCGCCTTCGGCCAGGATCAGGACCAGGCCGCCGATACCCAATGCAGCAGTCAATGGCGTATTGGAGTATTGGACGCCTAGCCCCGCCTCGCCGAGCAGCAGGCCGATGGCCAGGTACAGCAGCAGCGACGGCAACCCCAACCGGGTGGAAACCCGCACGGCGAGCACCGACAGGAGCAACACCGCAGCGCCCGCCCCGAGCGCGATCTCCACCCCGTTCACGCCAATCGTGCCGCGGTCTTGGCGGGCTCAGGCCGGCCAGCAGATCGTGACCAGATCGCGGTGACGGGGCCCCAGCCTCGCGACCGCCTCGGCAACCTCGTCCCGGCGCTGCGCTGGTAGGCATAGCCGGCGCATCGAGAAATCGAGCTCCGCCTCGGGATGGCGGGGCTGCGCGGGCCGAGTCCAATACTGGACCTCGGGGTGGATTCCCACCTCAGCGCACACCGCCAGGACGTCCTGGGCAGTTGCTGGTGCTGGCCGGCGTAACCCGTGGAACTGCAACCACAGCGGGTCCAGCCATGCGCCCGGATGTACGGCATGCAACTCGACGACGACGCCGCGGCGCGCGGCAGCGCTCAGCGCCACCAGGAAAGGCCCTAGCTCCACAGTGTTGTAGCCGACGTGGTGGCTGACCACCACATCAGCGGCACCTGCCTCCGGTGCCACATCGGGCCACGGGCCGTGCACACTGCGGTGCGCCACGCCCCGCTCGGTGCAGGCCCGTTCGAACGCCCGCAGCATGTCCTCAGCGTGATCCACGCCGGTCAGCTGCGACACCTTGGGCAGTAGTGCCAGTCCTGCCGCACCCGCACCGCACCCGACGTCGAGAACGGTGCCGCCCTCAGAAGCCAGCAGCTGCAGCGCAGCACGGCGAGAAGGGGTGTCCTCGGGCACCACCGGCGGCACGAAACGGGCGGGATCGTGCCGGCTGGGATCCTGCGGGGCGGCGGCGCGGATCTCGCTGGGGATGGCGCGGGCCTGCAACAACTCGCGCCACCTGGCGGCGGCGGGACCGCTCGTGACTGGGTTCCGGTAGCGGGACACTGTCAGGTACTCACAGGCCTGACGGCGACCCGCACCTCGACGCCGTCACCGACGACTCCGGTGAAGCCGTCGGGTAGGGACGTGTACTCCACCCGCCGCGAGAGCACCTCGCCGGCGATGAACTGCTCGTGTGCCTGGACCGCCGCGCGCACCGCCGCGGGGGCGTCGATGCTGAGCACGATCCGGTCGGTGACATCCAGGCCGGTCTGTTTGCGGGCTTGCTGAGCGACTCGCACCATGTCACGGGCGATGCCCTCGGCGGCCAGCTCTGGGGTAAGAGCGGTTTGCAGCACGACCAGCCCGGATCCGTTGGGCAGCGCGGCGGTTTCCGCGGGATCCGCGGCGACCAGCCGCTCGGTGAATTCCGCGTCCAGCAGCGGGATCCCGGCAGCGGTCACGGTTCCGTCCGGACCGCGTTCCCAGTCACCCTCCTTCACCGCCTGGATCACCTTCTGGGTGTCACCGCCGAGCCGGGGCCCGCAGGCGCGGGCGTTGACGGTGAGTTCGAAACGGCCATGTGCGGCGACGTCGTCGGTGAGCTCGACAGTTTTGACGTTGACCTCGTCGCGGATCAGGTCGGTGAACGGCGCGAGCGTCCCCGCATCGGGCGCGGCCACGGTGAGCTGGGACAGTGGCTGGCGCACCCGCAGATTCCGCGCCTTGCGCAACGCCAGCGCGGTGGACACCACCTGGCGCACCCGGTCCATTGACGCCACCAGGTCGCGATCCGCCGGCAACGCGGCCGGCTCGGGCCAGTCGGTCAGATGGACAGATCGCTGGCCGGTCAGGCCGCGCCAGATCGCCTCGGTGGTCAGCGGCAGCAGCGGAGCCGCCAGCCGGCAGGTCAGCTCCAGCACGGTGTGCAAGGTGTCGATCGCATCCTGCTCGCCGGCCCAGAAGCGATCCCGGGACCGGCGCACGTACCAGTTGGTCAGCACGTCACAGAATACGCGCACGCTCGCGCATGCTCCGGCGATGTCGTAGCGGTCCAGCTGCGCGGTGACGTCGACGACCAGATCGCGCAGCTTGGCCAGGACATAGCGATCCAACAGGTGTGGGCTATCGGTGCGCCAGCGGTCCCCAACATCCGCCGCACCTGTCGCGTTGGCAGCGTTGGCGTACAGCGTCAGGAAATACCACGAGTTCCACAGCGGCAGCAGCGCTTGCCGCACGGCCTCCCGG
>JBHELN010000246.1:0-3865 GCA_046263115.1 Pseudonocardiaceae bacterium
CTGCACAACTACCCGCCACCCGAGCGGTGGGACGACCACGTCGAGTACGACGCCAAGGCCCACCCCCGCAAAGTGCCGCGGCACTACATGCTAGTTCCGACCACCTGCTTCAACTGCGAGTCCGCGTGCGGGCTGCTGGCCTATGTGGACACCGACGACCTGTCGGTGCGCAAACTGGAAGGAAACCCGGCCCACCCGGGTTCCCGGGGCCGCAACTGCGCCAAAGGTCCGGCCACGATCAACCAGCTCAACGACCCGGAGCGGATCCTGCACCCGCTGCGGCGCACCGGCACACGCGGCGGCGGGGGCTGGGAGCAGGTCAGCTGGGACACCGCGCTGGACGACATTGCCACCCGGATCCGGGCCTGCCTCGTTGCCGGTCGGCACGAGGAGGTGATGTATCACGTCGGGCGACCCGGCGAGGACGGGTTCGCCGAGCGGTTTCTGCAGGCGTGGGGGGTGGACGGGCACAACAGCCACACCAACATCTGCTCCTCCGGTGCCCGGTTCGGACAGACCCTGTGGGGTGGATACGACCGGCCCTCCCCCGACCACGCCAACGCCAGGGTGATCCTGCTGCTGTCCAGCCATCTGGAGACCGGGCACTACTTCAACCCGCACGCCCAGCGGATCATGGAGGGCAAGCAGGCCGGGGCGAAGCTGGTGGTGATCGACCCGCGGATGTCCAACACGGCCTCGCACGCCGATGTGTGGCTGGCCCCGTGGCCGGGCAGCGAAGCGGCCATCCTGCTATCGATCGCCTCCTACCTGTTGCGGACCCGCCAGGTCGACCAGCCCTACCTGCGCCGCTGGTTCAACTGGCAGACCTACCTCGCCGAGCGCCATCCTGAGGCTGCGCAGACCTTTGAGGCGTTTCTGGACCGGCTGGAAGCCGACTACGCCGGCTACACGTTTGACTTCGCCGCCGAAGAGGCGCAAGTCCCCGCCGGCAAGCTGGAGGAGCTGGCGAAGCTGGTGGCGCAGTGCGATGGCCGGCTGGCCGCGCACGTCTGGCGCTCGGCGTGCGCGGGTAACTACGGCGGCTGGCAGGTCGCCCGCGCCCTGTGGTTCGTGCTGGCCCTGACCGGCTCGATCGGCGAGGTCGGAGGCACCAGCCCCAACGGCTGGAACAAGTTCATCCCGCACGGCCCGACCATGCCCCCGGCGCACGACCACTGGAACGAGCTGACCTGGCCGGCGGAGTACCCGCTGTGCACCAATGAGATGTCGTTCCTGCTGCCGCATTTCCTCGCCGAGGGCCGCGGCCGGGTCTCGGTGTACTTCTCCCGGGTGTGGAACCCGATCTGGACCTGCCCCGACGGGTTCGCCTGGATGAAAGCACTGTCGGATGAGGACCAGATCGGGCTGCACGTCGCGCTCACCCCGAACTGGTCGGAGACCGCGGAGTTCGCCGACTACGTGCTGCCGATGGGACACTCCGCCGAGCGCCACGACACCCACTCCTATGAGACGCACGCGGCGAAGTGGCTGGGCTTTCGCCAGCCGGTGCGCCGGGTGGCGATGGACAAGCTCGGCCACCCGGTGGGCGACACCCGGGATGCCAATCCCGGCGAGGTGTGGGAGGAGAACGAGTTCTGGTTCGAGCTGTCCTGGCGGATCGACCCGGACGGCTCGCTGGGCATCCGGCGCTACTTCGAGTCCCCGTACCGGCCCGGCGAGAAGATCACCGTCGACGAGTACTACCGCTGGGTCTTCGAAAACCAGGTGCCCGGGCTGCCAGACAAAGCCGCCGCGCAGGGCCTCACCCCGCTGGCCTACATGCGTAAATACGGTGTCGTCGAGGTCGACACCGACATTTACCGGGCCGACGAGCGCGCCTTGACCCCGGCGGAGTGCGACGGCGCAGTGCCCGATGAGCACGGCGTGCTACGCAAACCGGTGGGCTTGGAAGCGGAACCACCCTTGATCGGCGAGGCCGGTGCCGTCGGGCTGCGCCATGACGACGGCAGCGTCACCGCCGGGTGGCTGACCCCGTCACGCAAGCTGGAGGTGTACTCCACCACCATGCGCGACTGGGGCTGGGAGCAGCACGCCACCCCCGGCTACATCCGCTCCCACGTGGCCCGCAGCGAGATCGACCTCGACGCCGGTGAGCTGGTCTTGATGCCGACCTTCCGGCTGCCGACACTGATCCACACCCGGTCCGGCCATGCCAAATACCTCAACGAGATCTCCAACTCCCACCCGCTGTGGCTGAACTCCCGCGACGCCGCCCGCCACGGGGTGCACACCGACGATCTGGTGCGCCTGACCACCTCGATCGGCTACCTAGTCGCCCGGGTCTGGGTCACCGAGGGCATCCGACCCGGGATATGCGCGCTGTCGCACCACATGGGCCGCTGGCGGCTGCACGACACCGAGGGCAGCCGATGGGTCTCCGGGCTCGTGGACATCACCCACCCCGACGGCGCGGACAGCTGGCTGCTGCGCTATCGCGGCGGCGTAGGGCCCTTCGACTCTGCCGACCCGGACAGTTCCCGGATCTGGTGGACCGATCCCGGCGTGCACCAGAACCTGGCGTTTGCGGTGCAACCGGACCCGTGGTCCGGGCAACAGTGCTGGCTGCAGAAGGTCCGGATGTCGCGGGCTGAGCCCGGCGACCGCTACGGCGACGTCTACGTCAACGGCCGCCACGCCACCGAGGCGTACCAGCAGTGGCTGGCCAAGGCCCGAGCCACGCTGGGACCCGATAGGCAACGGCGACCGGAGTTCCTGATGCGCCCGGTCAAGCCCATCCGCCGAGCATTCCGGACGCCGCAGTGAAAACCGGCATCTTGCACCGCCACGGCGGCGGCGTCGACCTGGAGGCGGTCCGCGCTGCAGTTGGAGAGGTCATCGAACCGGAAATCGGCCGGCCGCTGGCCGAGCTCGATCTGCTGGGCGAGATCTCAGCCGGGATCGGCGGCCGGGTCCGGGTACCGGTTGCGCTGATCACCCGCGACCACCCCTCGGCTGATCTGCTGCGCAGCGCCGTGTGCGCCGCGGCTGCTCAGGTGGCTGGGGTCCGCCGGGTCGAGGTCGAGTTCAGCCGGCTCGGCGAGCGGGGCCGCCTCGAGCTGGTCGACACGCTGCGCGCCGGCACCCGCCCGGTCCGGGCCACTCCCCGAATCTACGCGGTGGCCAGCGGCAAAGGCGGCGTCGGCAAGTCCACTCTCACCGCGAACCTGGCCGTCGCGCTGGCCACGGCAGGGCAGCGGGTCGGCGTGCTCGACGCCGACGCGTGGGGCTACTCGATACCGCAGCTGTTCGGGATGCGGCGCGCTCCTCTGGCGCTGGGTGGGTTGATGTTGCCGCTGCGCGCCCACGGCGTCGCCCTGATGTCCACCGGCTTTTTCGTGGCCGACGAGGCGCCGGTGGTCTGGCGCGGCCCGATGCTGCACAAAGCACTCCAACAGTTCCTGACCGACGTCTACTGGGGCGAGCTGGACGTGCTGCTGCTCGACCTGCCCCCCGGTACCGGTGACATCACCCTGTCGCTGCTCGAACTGGTCCCCGACGCCGCGCTACTCGCCGTCACCACCCCCCAGCTCGCCGCCCGCACCGTCGCCTCCCGGGTAGCCAGGATGGCCCGGGAGGCCGAGATGCCGGTGGCCGGTGTGGTGGAAAACATGACCGCCGCGGTCTGCGCCGGCTGCGGGCACACCACCGCCCTGTTCGGCTCCGGTGGTGGTGCCACGCTGGCCGAGCAGACCGGCGCCCCGCTGCTGGGCCAGATACCGCTGGACATCGAACTACGCGACGCCGGCGACCGCGGCGTCCCCGTCGTCGCGGCCTCGCCCACCGCCGCGTCGGCCGTCGAGCTAACCCGGATCGCCAGCGCACTCCCGACGGCCCGCCGCAGCCT
>JBHELN010000247.1:0-3906 GCA_046263115.1 Pseudonocardiaceae bacterium
ACGGTGACGATCAGTTCTGGAACGTACCTGTCGACCACGTCGGGGATAGCGACGAGCTGGCTGTAGGTCGTGATCGCGTGCGATCCGCGCCGGGCGCCGCTCATCGGCTCCGCGAAGATCGGCCACTGGGAGGCTTCGGCGAACTCCACCGCCTGGTGGGCAGCCGCGGCGCCGTCTCCGACCACGAGAATCCCCCGCTCGGGCGGATCGGCCAATTCCGCAACCGGCTCCGCTACCCCTGACGTCGGGCTGATGTCTGTCCAGGGCCGCCCGTCCGGTCGTCCCGCCAACGATTCCGGCCATGCCTCATCGGCGGGGTCATGCACCAGCGGCTCCCGGAATGGCACGTTGAGATGTACCGGCCCGGTCCGGGTGGCAGCCGATAGCGCGCGGCAAATCACCGACCGCCAGTAGGCGACCATGCCGCGTTGCGCCTCGGCGACACCGAGCTCGGTGAACAGCCCCACGGCATCCCCGTACAATTTGATTTGATCCACTGTCTGGTTGGCACCCGTGCCGCGCAGTTCCGGCGGCCGGTCCGCGGTCAGTACCACCAGGCCTACCTGGGAATGCGCAGCTTCCAGCACGGCCGGGTGGAAGTTGGCCGCGGCCGTGCCCGACGTGCACACGATCGGCACCGGGGTGCCTGATGCTTTGGCCAACCCAAGGCCGAGAAAAGCAGCCGAACGCTCGTCGATCCGGACATGCAGCCTGATCCCAGGATGCTCGGCGAACGCGATTGCCAACGGCGCCGATCGCGAACCCGGCGCGATCACTGCCTCGACCACCCCGCCACGGGCGAGTTCGTCCACGACAACACGAGCCAGTGCCGTCCCTGGGTTCAGCATTCTTCAGCTGCGTCCCGAGCCGAGCCGTGCGACTCGATGATCTTCACGGCGACGTGCGCGACCAACCGATCGTCCGGATCGCCCAGGTCCAGCCCGGTGATGGCCTCGATGCGGGAGATCCGGTAGGCGACGGTGTTGGTGTGCAGGTGCAGCAGCCGGGCGGATTGCTTGTGACTGCCGTGGTGGCGCAGGTATACCGACAGCGTCCGCACCAGTTCGGTGCGGTGCTCGGTGTCGTAGTCCAGCAACGGCCCGAGCACGTCGCGCGCGTAGCCCATCAAGTGCTGCATGTCGCCGATCGTGCACAGCAGCCGGTAGATGCCCAGCTCGTCGTAGCGAACTGGCTGCCCTGCCCGACCCAGGCGCAACCCGAGATCGATCGCCCGCTCAGCCTGCCGCACGCCCTGGGGCAGCAGTTCCGGTGAATCCACCTGCTCGCTGATCCCGCAGGTGACGCCCGGAGCCAGCTCGCACAGCGCGGCCAGCGCTTCGGCCGTCGGGTCACCCGGAATGATGACGGCCAGTGCGCCGTCCCGCACCGCTGCGCCGGCGCCGGGTAACACCGCCGCGATCCGCTGTGCCCAGATGGGGTCCGGCGGCAGCGGGCGCAACATTGCGACCCGCAACGCGGCGCCGTCACGCAGACCCAGTGACCGGGCCTTGCGCCGGGCGTCCTGGGCGTCCAGGAAGTGGCCGGAGACCAGTGCGTCGACCACGCTGGCGCGGTAACGCAGGTCCAGCTCGGCGCTGGTCTGTTCATGCGCCAGGGTCAACGCGAAAAGCGTGGCCGCATACGTGACGGTGAGGAATTCGGCGTCGTCGGGCGCCGGCGAATAGCCGCTGGCCGCGGCGGCTTCATCGAGCACGAGCAGGTAACCCAAGCTGGTCTCGCGGACCACCACGGGAGCCACCAGGCACGCCTGGTCCAGCAGCGAACCGGGGATGGCCGGGATGCGCAACGGCCGCCGCGCGGCCTCCAGTGCCCGGAGCAGCCGGTCGACGCTGGGATCGGTGCGGTTCCAGCGCAGCCCTTGCAACGAATCCGACCCGCCGGCCTGGGCGCGCAACCGGAATGCCGTGTCCAGCAACACGATTCGCTTGCCGACCAGCTGGGCGAAGACCTCGGTGAGCCGGACCGGGTCAGCCCCACCCAGCGCCGCATCGGCCAGCTCGTCGCAGATTGCCATGGTTCGCCGGTATATCGAGTTCTGCCGGGACAGCCCGCTCAGCGCGGTGCCACCATCGGGCACCGGCGCCCGCGCGAACATCTCGGGGCTGGTCATCAACTTGCCGGTAACCGCGCGAGCGCACTGACCAGCTGCACAGCAGGGTCGTTGACACCGCCGGGCACGTGCACCACGACGCCGGAGATCAGGTGCCGCAATTTCTCCACCGCGCCCACCGTGAACTCGACAGCCTGCTCGGGATCGTCCTGGTGGCGCCTCTCCCGCCGGGCGGCCGCAGTAAGCACAGACAGCGGGACCGACCCATCCGGATCCTCGTAAGACAGCCGTTGCAGGGTCCGGATATCGGCGAACGGGGCGAGCGTGGCCAGCACTGGCAGCCCCACCCCACGGGCCCGCACCGTGTTCAGCATCCGGGCCGCCTCCTCAACGTCGTAGATCACGTCGGTGACCAGGAAATGCGCGCCGGCCCGAGCCTCGGCCTCGGCTCTGTCCAGCTCGTGGGGGAGGTCGCCGGCGCTGGTATGCAAGGTGCCACCGATCACGAACCGGGTGTGCTCTGCGGTGGCCACACCGCGCCAGTCAATACCCTCGTTGAGCGCGCCGAGCATGGCGATGAGCCCAATCGAGTCGACGTCCCAGGGCGTTCCACCCGGGCCGATGGGATAGTCGCCGGCCACCCGCGGGCTGCCGGTGCGGCACACCACCATCCGTAACCCGAGCGCATGCGCCCCGAGTAGATCAGCTTGCAGTGCCGCGAGGTTCCGGTCGGCGGCCTCCACCGGTAAGAGCACCTCGCTGCCCACCCGTTCGCGCACGACCACGGCAGCGCCGACGGGGCTGATCCGGGCCGCCGGCGGCGCCGCTTCGATAATCGCCAGCACTCTTGCACCGGCGGCACGCAGCGTGGCCGCCCGCTCGAGGAATTCCAGCACCTGCGCGCCGTTCGGGGCTTGCAACCCTGCGGCAACCACGAGCTCGCCGTCCCACGGCCAGGCCGGGACCGGTTGCTGCACCGCACGCGTTCCGGCAGCGACGGCGGGCCGCGGCGCGGTCCGGGGTCGCTCGATGGGGGGCAGCGCGGCGACTGCTTGCGAGATGGCCCGCACGTGGGCGGGTGTCGTCCCGCAGCACCCCCCTAGCAGGGTGGCCCCGGCAGTGACGAACCGGTGCGCGGCCTCGGCGAAATACGCCGCGTTGCGGGCGTAGCGCAGCTGGCCGCCGAGCCTTTGGGGCGCCCCCGCGTTGGGCTGGACGGACACCGGCAACTGTGTGTTGCGGGCCAGCTCGGCCACCACGCCCACCAGCACCGCGGGTCCCACCGTGCAGTTCGCGCCGAGGGCGGCCACCGGCAGATCGGACAGCACAGCTGCTGCCTCCGCGGGATCCTCGCCTCGCAGGGTCCGGCCGTCGTCACCGAAAGTCAGCTGGGCCACCACTGGCAGATGACTTTCCGAGCTGGCCACCTCGACGGCCTGCACCAGCGACTCCAGGTCGCCGAAGGTCTCCAGGATCAGCAGGTCAACCCAGTCACACAGCGCCGCGATCTGCTCTCGCAGGTTCTCCGCCCGAGCGCCGGCGGGTACCCGCCGCACCGCCGGAGCGCTCACCGCAGGCCCGATGGAACCCGCGACCAGTACCGGGTGTCCGGCGCGTTGGGCCGCCTCGCGAGCCAGCCGGGCACCCGCGATGTTGATCTCAGAGACGCTGTTCTCCAAGCCCGCCCCGGCCAGCCGTAACCGGTTCGCACCGAAGGTGTTGGTCTGCAGAATCCGGGCACCGGCATTGACATACGCCGCATGCAGATCTCGGACCAGGGCCGGGCGCGACAGGTTGAGTTCGGGCAGGGCCCGGTCCAGCGAGACCCCGGCCGC
>JBHELN010000248.1:0-5119 GCA_046263115.1 Pseudonocardiaceae bacterium
GCCGGCACGGTGATCACCGCCTGGGTCACCCGTTCCCCGAGATACTTCGAGGCGTCCTCGGCGAGCTTGCGCAGCACTTGCCCGGAGATTTCCTCCGGCGCGTAGGTCTTGCCGCGTACCGAAAACCGCACCGCGCCCTCCGGGCCGGCGATCACGTCGTAGGAGACGCCCTTGGCCTCCTCGCTGACCTCATCGAAGCAGCGACCCATGAATCGCTTCGCCGAATAAATCGTGCCTTTCGGGTTCAGCACCGCCTGCCGGCGGGCCAGCTGTCCCACCAACCGCTCCCCGGCTTCGGTAAACGCCACCACCGACGGAGTGGTCCGGTTGCCTTCCGCATTCGCGATCACCGTGGGCACGCCGCCCTCATACACTGCGATAACGGAGTTGGTGGTACCTAGATCAATCCCAACCGCCTTGGCCATCTTGAGGGTCCTTCCGTTACTGCGTAATCGTTACCGTCTGCTCTCGCTCACCCACACGGTCCACGCACAGTCCTGTTCTTGGCTGCGTCGCAACACCGAAAGGCCCCACCGCCACCGTCTATGTGTCTGGTTAACGGCATACCCAAAACCACTTCAGCTGGAACCGTGCTCCGCGCGCTCACCGAGCCGGGTGAATCGGGAGCATGCTCTGGGCGAGCACGGTGATCGACAGCGCGGCGATGACGGCCACGCACACCGCCGCGACGCTACCGAACGCGCGACCGTTGGCCGCTGGGCCGAGCACGCCAGGTCGGTGAGGCTGCCCGGTAGCGCGCCGGCGGCGAAAACGATGGGCCCAGCTCAGCTGGTGATCTCAATTTTCCGGGGTCGGGACTTCGCGGTCTTGGGTACCCGCACGGTGAGCACTCCGTTGGACAGTGATGCGCTGACCTCGTCCTCCTCGATGTCGGCGGGCAAGCTCACGCGATAGTCAAACCGGCCGACTCGCCGGGTTCGGGTGCGCAGGAAACCTTTCCGTTCCCGTTCTTTGACCTCCCCGGTGACGGCCAGCTCCCCGCCGCCGAGCTGCACTGAAAGGTCCTGCTGCTTCACGCCGGGCAGTTCCAGCTCGGCCAGGTAGGCGTCAGCGGTCTCCTCCACGTCCGCTGCTGGCCGCCATCCCCCACCGTCGCGGTCCGCGCCGCTGCCCCAGACCTCCGACAGCAGCCGGCCCATCTGCTCATACAGCTCGTTGAACTCAGCCCACGGGCCCCCCTGCTCCGACCCCCGCCAGGACGCCGGTGTCTGGTCCCCGCGGCTGCGTCGCAATACCGGAAGTGCCATCGCTAGCTCCTCTATCTCCGTCCGTGACTGTGCATCCATACCGTGACCGACCCGGACCTGCCGGTGCGTAGGTCGGGCCAGCAGAGGCCCGGCGGCGCCCCCGAGGAGGGCAGCCAGCCGGACCGTCAAACGAGATCACCCGGTGACCTGCTTGGCCCCGTTGCTGCTGGTGATCTCAACCTTGTGTGGCTTGGCCCGCTCGGCCACCGGGATGTGCAGACTCAGCACACCGGCGTCGTAATGGGCCTCGATCCGCTCGGTGTCCAGCGCCTCACCGAGGAACAACTGCCGGGAGAACACTCCACGCGGGCGCTCCGCCACCTGCCACTCAATGCTATCCGTGGGGATCTGGGCCCGCTCGGCCTTGACGGTCAACGCGTTGCGCTCCACACGCAGGTCAATCGAGGCCGGGTCTACCCCGGGCAGGTCGAACTCGATGACGTATTCCGTACCGGTGCGGTAGGCATCCATCGGCATCACCGCCGGCCGCGACCAACTGCCGGTCTGGCCGAGGAACTGCTGGGTCAGCTGGTCCAGCTCCCCGAACGGGCCAGTCCGCATCAACATCCTCACCACCTCCATCGACCAATGTTGAGGGCAGCCCAGCACTCCGCTGGGCTCCACATCTTCCAATTGCCGATGTAGGTTTCTTATTCCAGCCTACGCAGATTACTGCGGTGTTCTGCCGCGCGGGTCCGGCGCCGGAACCGGATCGCCAGCACGTCACGCCTCGGGCACTCCCGACCGAAATGACCACGCCACCGCTGGGTTCGTGCCCGCTAGGACGATGGGGGGTGCGGACCCGCCGCTGATAGTCCGGCCTAGACCGTCTCGCGGGGCACGCGGTGAGTATCGCGGGCGTGAGTGGGGCCAAGCAGCTTCGGTATAAGTCGATGCTGTGACGAGGACTGTGCCCAGGCCGTTGGCGGCGGCGCACCGTGGTGTCGGCGCCGACCTGGTCGCGGTGGGCAGCGCCGCGCTGCTGGTTGCGGCGGCGGCGGTGGTCGGTGCCCGGTTGCTCGACGACGGGGTGCCGTTGCACGTCGACGCTCCGCCGTTAGGCGCGCAGTGGCTGCCGCACACCGGTCCCGGCACTGTCCCCGCGGTGCTCATCGCGCTGCTGGTCGTCATGCGAGGACCCGAACTGGCGGCCCGGCTGCCCTGGCGACCGCTGCTCGGGATCTCCGCGGTGGCAGCGCTGGCGTGGACGATCGCCTTGGCGCTGATCGACGGGTGGCACCGCGGCGTGGCCGATCGGCTGACCACCGACACCGAGTACCTGTATGACGTTCCGAGAGTCCCCGACATCGGCGTGATGCTGCGGACCTTCGCCGAGCGAATCCCAGGCGTGCGGCCGGAGGCCTGGACCATACACGTTGCCGGCCATCCACCCGGGGCGCTGCTGGTGTTCGTCGGTCTGGACCGGATCGGGCTTTCCGGCGGCGTGCCCGCCGCGCTGCTGTGCGTGCTGGTCGGCTCGACGGCCGGGGTGGCGGTGGCGGTCACGCTGCGGGCGCTGGGCGCGGAGACGACCGCCCGCGCCGCGCTGCCCTTCGCAGTGGTGTTTCCCGGCGCGATCTGGGTAGGGGTGTCCGCGGACGGCCTGTTTGCTGGGGTACTCGCCTGGGGGGTGGCAATGCTGGCACGGGGTGCCGTCCGTCCCCATCTTGATCTTCGCGCCGTCGCCGCGTCCGCGGCCGGCGGGCTGCTGCTCGGCGCGACGCTGTTCTTGTCCTACGGGCTGGTGCTGGCTGGGCTGCTGCCACTGGCCGTTGCGATCACAACTCGCCGGATCGCCCCGTTGCTGGTTGCCGGTGCTGCAGTGACCGCCGTGGTGGCCGCCTTCGCCGCCGCGGGCTTCTGGTGGCTCGACGGATACCATCGGCTGACCATCCGGTACTACCAGCGCGGCGCGTATGGCCTGGTGCGCCCTTACGGCTACTGGCTGTGGGCCGATCTGGCGTGCCTGGCGGTGGTGCTCGGGCCAGCCGGGGTGGCCGGCCTGCGGCGGGTCTTTACCCGTGGGGGGGTGGCTGCTGTTGAAGACGGCCCGAACCCGGCTTGGTGGTCCTTGAAGGGCCCCCCACTGCTGTGCGCGGCGGCGGCGATCGCGGTTCTCGTCGCTGATCTGTCCGGGCTGAGCAAGGCCGAGGTGGAGCGGATCTGGCTGCCATTCGCGGTGTGGCTGATCGCCGGCGCTGGATTGCTGCCGGCACGGCAGGCTCGCTGGTGGCTGGCCGCCCAGGCGGTGCTCGCGCTGAGCATCAACCACGTGCTGCTCACGACGTGGTGACCGGCTCGCGCAGCGGGTCGGTGGCGAACCGGGCGATGCCTTCGGCGAAGCTCACCCGTGCCCGGTAACCGAGCAGCTCGGCGGCCCGAGTGGGGTCCGCCGTCACGTGCCGCACATCGCCCGGGCGGGCGCCACCGACAATCTCCGGCGCTGGCCCGCCCATCGCCTGGGCCAGCGCGGTGGCCAGTTCGCCGACGGTGTGCGGCTGCCCGGAGCAGACGTTGACCGGCTCGCACCGCCCGCCCGGGGGTTCCGCGGTCAACGCCAGCGCGTTGGCCCGGGCCACGTCGGAGACGTGCACGAAGTCTCGGCGCTGCCGCCCGTCTTCCATCACCTGCGGCGCCGCGCCGCGGGCCAGCGCCGACCGGAAGATCGACGCCACCCCGGCGTAGGGGGTGTTCCGGGGCATCCGGGAGCCGTAGACGTTGTGGTAGCGCAGCGCCCACACACCCCCACCGGTCTGCCGGGCCCACGCCGCAGCGAGCTGTTCCTGCGCCAGCTTGGTCGCGGCGTAGGTGCTGCGCGGATCCAGCGCGGCGTCCTCGCCGACCAGCTGCGGCTCGAGATCGGCGCCGCAGTGCGGGCAGGGCACCTCGTAACGCCCGGCGGCGATGTCCTCGGCTCGTCGCGGTGCCGCCCGCACCACGCCATGGGTGGGGCAGGCGTAGCGGCCCTCGCCGTAGACGACCATCGAGCTGGCCAGCACCAGCCGGCGCAGCCGTGCCTTGTGCATCGCGGCCAGCAGCACGGCGGTACCGAGATCATTGTTGGCGGTGTAGTCCGGAGCGTCGGAAGGGTCCAGGCCGTGTCCCACCATCGCCGCCTGGTGGCACACCGCATCGACACGGGTGAGCAGGCGCCCGAGAAGCTCACCGTCCCGGACGTCGCCACGGACCAGCTCATGTCCGGCCACCCAGGTCGGCGACGACCCGGAGCCGTGCGCCTGCGGCAAAAACGCATCCAGTAAGAGCACCGAGTGCCCGTCGGCAGCGAGCAGGTCGGCGATATGCGAGCCGATGAAACCCGCGCCGCCAGTGATCAGGATTCGCACCCAGCGCACGGTACGTCAGCCGATCGAAGCGGGCGGTAGCAGTGGGCGCACATCCGGCCCTCATCGCCTGAACGGGTGAGACTTTGTTCTGCTGTATTACGGCGGCGGCAGGCGGGTACCCCGGTGGGGCAAGCAACGCGCGGATGAGCCGGCACAGTCGCCCGGTTGCCCGAACGAAGGCGCAAGCGGGGCACGTGAGCCGCCAGTAATAGAGGATTCATCGTCGGGGAGTGGTTGATCCGTCTGATTCATCATCATTAGGTGGCGCGAAACATTGCGCGGATGACGCACCATCCACCGGACCTTCAGACTTATGTGATCCAATTTCACACCAGGACTTCTACCGTCCGCTGCTTAACTCACGTGCGGAAGGGCGCGTGTCTGGCGCCCTAGGCGGCAGAAGCTTTCTGGGAATAAAAGAGGGAGGGATATATATGAGAATCACCGAAATCTTCCACACTGGCTGCGGTGGCAGGAACAATTACGATCACCACGGCGGGGGTGGCT
>JBHELN010000249.1:0-7810 GCA_046263115.1 Pseudonocardiaceae bacterium
TAGGAATGACAGGTAATACTCCTCGACGATCTCGCACGCCGGGGTGACCAGGACGCGGTGCACGGTGTGGCCCTTGATGTCCATGCCCAGGATCGCCGCCGCTTTACGCTGCGCTTCGGCCGGAGTTTGGGCCAGCTGCACGCCACCAGCCTTGCCACGACCCCCGGTCTTCACTTGAGCCTTGACGACGACGGTGCCACCCAGCTCGGCAGCCGCGGCTCGCGCCTGCTCGCTGGTGGTGACGACGCGACCGGGTAGTACCGGGACGCCGTGAACGCCGAAAAGATCCTTGGCCTGGTATTCGTACAGATCCACGCGATCAACCCTATCCAGCCGCGGCGCGGCTACTGCTGACCGGCGCCGGTGACTGTGATCACTTCACTTGCGATCACTCCGCTGTGTTCAGTCCACCTGTGATCATTCCTCTGTGGATCACTCCACCGAAGCGGCGGCCACCGCGGCACGCACCCAATCGACGATCTCGTGAGTTGTGGCACCCGGCGTGAAAACTTTCGCTACGCCGAGCTTGGTGAGCTCCGGAATGTCCTGCTCCGGGATGATGCCTCCGCCGAAGACCAGCACATCGGTTGCGCCCTTGGCCTGCAGTAGTTCGATGACCCGAGCGAACAGCGTCATATGAGCACCGGAAAGCACCGAAAGCCCGACCGCGTCGGCGTCTTCCTGTAGCGCCGTTTCCACTATCTGCTCCGGTGTCTGGTGCAACCCGGTGTAGACGACCTCCATCCCGGCGTCGCGCAGCGCACGAGCGACAACCTTGGCGCCGCGGTCGTGCCCGTCGAGCCCCGGTTTAGCGACGACCACCCGGATGCGTCCGCTCATTGGGCCCAGGGTAACTCGTGTTACGCGCGCCCCGGCAACTTATGGTGATCGCATGGACCCCGCTGGCCTGCTAGGGCTCGCCGCGCGCAAGCTGATCATGCGCGGTGCGCAGGCAACGGGGTTGATGGCCGTGTCGATGCGCGCGGCACTCGGCGCGCTGTCGCACACCGCCGCCACGATTGCTCGACCTGCCGGCCTGCGCGGGCTAGCCATGGAAACCGGAGTGGTGGCCGCGCACCTGATGATGTATCCGTGGGGTGCGCTGACCGACCAGCTAGGCCCCGGCGGACCCTTCGACTGTTATCGCACCGACGACTTAGCTCCCGGCGAGCGCGGGCTGGTGATCCCCGACGTGCTTTCCGGAGCCACCCCGATCCTGCTCGTACACGGCTTCGCCGACAACCGCACGGCGTTCGCGGTGCTGGGCTGGGAATTGCGCAAGTACGCACCAGGCGTGGTCCATTGCGTCAACTACAGCGTGCTGACCGCGCTTACCGGCGACGTGCGCAGCGCCGCGGGTGAGCTGGCGCGACAGGTCGAACGCATCTGTGCGGCAACCGGCGCGCCACAGGTTCACGTGGTGGGACACTCACTGGGCGGGCTGGTGGCTCGCTACTACGTCCAGCGGTTGGATGGGGACGCCCGGGTGCACACGCTTGTCACCCTGGGTACGCCACACCGCGGCACCATGACCGCGTACCTGCTGCCCACTCCCATGCTTCACCAGCTACGGCCGCACTCCGACATCTTGGCCGACCTCGCGGCACCGTCACCCGGGTGTGCCACCCGCTTCATCGCGTTGTGGAGCGAGCTGGACGCGTGGATCGTGCCCCAGCGCAACGCCAGGCTGGATCATCCGGATCTCCTCGTGACCAACTACCAGCTCCGCGATGTGGGCCACCTGTCGCTGGCCGTTGACCCCTGCGTGGTGCATACGGTCGTCACAGCCTTGACGCAGGTGCAGGGAAGTCGGCCAGCCCGCATGCACCCCACGCCTGCGCCGGAGAGCCTCACGATCAACACGGTGACGCCCAACGCGATCGGCTCAGCGCCCAGCGCCTCCTCGTAACCGGGACAGCCGACCGTCTGGCGCGGCAGACCGGACGCTGGCCGATACGGCCGAACGTATTACGGAACGGCGCCTTGCTCGGCCACGTAGCCCTTCGTTACCGTCCGCCGGTCCACGACCACGGTCTGAGTACGGCTGCCGGTGGCTGGTTCTCGCCAGTTATCGCGGGGTCCCCACCCATCGTTAGCACGCACTCCCAAGCAGAAGGGCAGGTCTTGGCTCGACACCGTTCGCCACGTGGCCAACGACCATCTCCGGTGGTTGCGGCAGCGCTGGCATGCGGTCCGGCGGATCCTGGCCGCGCGATCCCTGGCCCCTCGATCCCTAGCCCCTCGATCCCTGATCACTCGGGGCCCGCCGCTGCGAGTCCCCGGGTAAGGCACGGGATCACGGCACCGTCACCTACTGTGCGCGGTCGTGTGGTGGTGGCGGCTGTCGCCGCGGGTGCGTTCGTGGCCGCCGGGCAGACCGTCGACAAGGCGGCCGTCACGATCTCTGACGACGCAACCCTGGTGGCGTCAGCGAAGGACGCGTCGACGGCAGTGGGGCTCGGAGGGGCGGCCCCTGCACCGGAATACCTTCCGCTGAGCCGGCCCGCCGACCCTGCCGCCGCCGACGCTGTGCAGGCAATGGCCAAAGGTCAGCGCCTGGTCGACGCGCGCGTCGCTCAGGAAGCCGAAACCAACCGTATTCGGTTCGTTCTGCCGACGAAGGGCATCTTCACCTCCGGATATGGGGCGCGGTGGGGTGTGTTCCATTGGGGAATCGATCTCGCCAATTCCATCGGGACGCCGATTCTTGCCGCCGCCGATGGCGTGGTTGTGGAGTCCGGGCCGGCGAGTGGGTTCGGTCTCTGGGTGCGCATCCGACATACCGACGGAATGACTACCGTCTACGGGCACATCAATCGCTCGCTGGTCACCGAGGGCCAGCAAGTGCGAGCTGGCCAGGAGATCGCGGAGATGGGTAACCGCGGTAACTCGACCGGACCTCATCTGCATTTCGAGGTATGGAATGCCGCCGGGCAGAAGATCAATCCAATAATCTGGTTGCACCAGCACGGCATCGACTTCTAACTGCGCCGCTCTCCAGGTCACCGCCCACTGCCCGCCGGCCAGCCGCCGATCAGATGGGCGTGGGCCGTACGCCACACTGAACAGAGTGCACGCCGGTTGTGCCACTGGTGAAGCGCTCGGTCGCAGTGCCGGCAGCGTCCCCGCAAACCAAGACGGTGCTGCGCCAAAAGGCTTCGCCAGCCCAGCGCCAGCGGCAACAGCCCAGCCCGTATCGCCGGCCAGGACGCCCCCGGATCCGCTCCGCGTAGCACCCGCTCGGCATCGTGTAGGTAGGCTTCCACCCGTTCGGTCAGCACCCTTCTCAACCGCTCGTCCATTCCGCACCCCCAGAAGCTTAATCGAACACCCGTTCGAATTCTAGTGGGCGACCATGACAAGCGCGGTAGCCCGCTGGTACCGATCAGTCCTGCGGCGAGCCGTACGTGCGATGACCGGTGATGACGAGGGCGCCGTCGGACCCCCCCGACTGATCATTCTGTGCCCGGCGGCCGTCGTCCGATGACCACAGCCGTGATGTGCGGATGCTTATGAAGTGCCACTGCGGTCCCGGTGGCCGTTTCACGGGTCTGAACCCTGGGTAGCCGCTAATGGATGGATAACGCACGAGGTCGGGAGGCGGTGGCGAGCTGGTTGGTCAGCCGCGAGCCAACCCCCCGGGACCAACATGGTGACGGTGGGCGCCGCTGGCGCGTTGGTCGCCGAGGCGGTCGGCGCGATGTTTTCGCCCTGCCGGTTACGGGGAGAGCGTTCAGTCCGGCGCTCACGCTGGGGGCCGGAGATCGCCGGGTGTCTGGTGGATCTACATCGGTGGCCCGGTGATGGGAGCGGTGGTCGGCGCTGCGCTGTGGACGTACGTACGGGCCTGGGTGACAAGGGACGTCTTAGCGGCCGGCGGCCCGCTGCAGCCCGTGCCGGCGCAGGAAGCGAAATCCCGTTCCAACGGCTGGTGAAGCGAAGGAGGAAGGCGTGAAGGCGTTGACGTGGCAGGGCAAGCGGGACGTGCGGGTGGAGAACGTCCCTGACCCAAAAATCCTGGAGCCGACTGACGCGGTCGTGCGCATCACGAGCACCAACATCTGTGGCTCGGACCTGCATCTGTATGAGGTGCTCGGGGCGTTTCTCGAGCCGGGGGACATCCTCGGCCACGAGCCGATGGGCATCGTCGAGGAGGTCGGACGCCAAGCCGCTGAGCACATCCGGCCCGGGGATCGGGTGGTGCTGCCGTTCAATATCTCCTGCGGGCACTGCTGGATGTGCCAACGCCACCTCTACGCGCAGTGCGAGACCACCCAGGTGCGCGAGCAGGGCAAGGGTGCGGCCCTGTTCGGCTACACCAAGCTCTACGGGGCCGTGCCTGGCGGCCAGGCTGAGTATCTGCGGGTACCGCAAGCCCAGTTCGGCCCGATCAAGGTGCCGGAGGGTCCACCGGACGACCGGTTCGTCTACCTCTCCGACATCCTGCCGACGTCCTGGCAGGCGGTGGTGTATGCGAACGTGCCGAAGGGCGGCTCGATCGCGGTCTACGGACTGGGCCCGATCGGCCAAATGTGCACCCGGATCGCCCGGCATCTGGGCGCCGAGCGGGTCTTCGGCGTCGACCTGGTAGCCGATCGGCTGGAGACGGCCCGGCGGCACGGCGTCGAGGTCGTCGACATCAACTCCGTCGACGACGTCCCCGGGTACATCAAGGACGCTACCGACGGCCGCGGCCCGGACGGGGTGATCGACGCCGTGGGCATGGAAAGCCATGGCAATCCACTCGAGCAGCTCGGGCAGCAGATGGCGACGATGCTGCCGGACGCCATCGGCGGCCCGATGGCCGAGAAGTTCGGCATTGATCGGCTAGGGGCCTTGATCGACTCGATCGAGACCGTCCGCCGTGGCGGCACCGTGTCGATCACCGGTGTCTACGGCGGGGCGCTGGATCCGATGCCGATGCTGCAGATGTTCGACAAGGGAATCCAGCTGCGCATGGGGCAGTGCCACGTCAAACGCTGGATCGACGACATCATGCCGCTGTTGCTCGACGACGCCGATCCACTGGGGACCGAAGGGCTGGCTACTCACCACCTGCCGCTGGACCAGGCTCCGCACGGATACGAGATCTTCCAGAAGAAACAAGACGGCTGCCAGAAGGTCGTGCTTCGACCCTGACCGGACCGTTCTCGCCGGGCCGGTAAGGAGGGTGGGGCGGGAACGGAAGACGGCCGATCTTCAAGTCGATCATGGTCGTGACCAGCGCTTCCAGCGGCATCGCTCGGGCCACGGGGCTTGCCTTCCCCACACGGGGGCGCCACTGCCGCGGTCGGAACTGCCTCGCCGCCCGGCGGTGGCGCGCCACTGAGATACACCCGCACCGAGTCGATAGCCTGGGCGTCCCGGCGCTGCGCCCAGGCGGATCGACCGAATAGGTATAGCGTGCCTGGCCTGGCCACCCGGCTCATGAGGGTTCCCCCTACCTGAACCCTGGTCTACCTACCCGGGACGACCTGAGGGTCTGCCGCCAAGGCCGCGCACCGCGGGCGCCGGCGACGGCCCACCTGCCACTGTCCTACGGGTTGGTGGCGGTTAGCGACATGGGAACGCCGGGTTGGCAGTACTTGAAGGGCACCAGACTCAGAGCTTGACCAGGGGAACGCCACCGATGAGCATCAGCCGGACGGTTCCCGACGACCCGAAATCGATCGTCGCGGTAGCGCGCGGGCCGCTGCCGTCGGTGGCCACCACGGTGCCCAGCCCGTACTTGTCATGGGTCACCCGGTCACCGACGTCCAGCGCCAGCACCGGCGCGTCCTGCCAGCCCCGGAATGGGGTCGAGCGCAACCCGCGGGCCGCCACGCCGGCTTGTGCTGAATCACCGCCGGTGATATCAGCGCGACGACCGAACACCGTACGCTCGACCGGCCCGGCGCGGCCGGGATCCTCCCGCCGCCAGTGCACGAGCGACTCGGGCACGTCGGCCAGAAAGCGCGACGCCGGATTGGTCATCGGTGAGCCCCACGCGGAGCGGGTGAGCGCGCGAGACAGGTAAAGCCGGTGCTGGGCCCTGGTCAGCCCGACGTAGGCGAGCCGGCGCTCCTCAGCAAGCTCGGTTGCGTCGCCCAGCGCGCGCAGATGCGGGAACAGCCCGTCTTCCCAGCCGGTCAGGAATACCACCGGGAACTCCAAGCCCTTCGCGGTGTGCAACGTCATCAAGGTCACCACACCACTGGATGACCCATCGTCATCCGGAACTTGATCCGCGTCCGCAACCAACGCCACCCGCTCCAGGAACGCCGCCAGTGAGCCGGGCTCGGCGCCGCCATCCTCCACCGCGATTACGGGTCCAGGCTCGGCGGCGAATTCCCGCGCTACCGTGATCAGTTCGGTGAGGTTGTCGAGCCGGGAGCCATCCTGCAGGTCCTCTGACGCATCCAGCTCTGCCCGGTAGCCGGTGCGTTCCAACACCGCATCGAGGACCTCCGCGACTTCTTCCCCGGCCGCTACCTTCTCTTGCAGCTCATCCATCAGCACCACGAACGCCGTGATCGCATTGCGGGATCGGGGATTGAGCAGCGGGATGTCCTGACCGGCGGCAGCCGCCCGCAGCGCTGCGGCGAAGGAGATCCGTTCCCGCTCGGCGTAGGTGGCCAACACAGCCTCCGCGCGGTCGCCGATACCCCGGCGGGGCGTGTTGAGGATCCGGCGCAGCGACACGGTGTCCTCGGGATTGTCCAGCACCCGCAGGTAGGCCAGCGCGTCGCGGACCTCGCGACGCTCGTAGAAGCGCACCCCGCCGACCACCTTGTAGGGCAGACCGAGCCGGATGAACACCTCCTCGAAGACCCGCGACGAGTTGTTGGTCCGGTAGAACACCGCCACGTCACCGAACCGAGCTCGACCGCTGTCGACCAGTTGGTCGATCTCCGAGGCGACGAACGCGGCCTCGTCGTGTTCGTTGTCGGCGACGTAGCCGACGATCAGCTCGCCGTCCCCCGCCGCCGACCACAGGCGCTTGTCCCGGCGGCCGGGATTGCGCGCGATCACCGCGTTCGCCGCGGACAGGATCGTCTGGGTGGAGCGGTAGTTCTGTTCCAACAAGATCGTACGGGCGGTCGGGAAGTCCCGCTCGAACTCCTCGATGTTTCGGATGGTCGCGCCTCGGAAGGCGTAGATGGACTGGTCGGCGTCGCCCACCACGCACAGTTCCGCGGGATCCGCAGTGCCTGGCCCGACCAATTCCCGGATCAGCGCGTACTGCGCGTGGTTGGTGTCCTGGTACTCGTCGACCAGAATGTGACGGAACCGGCGCCGGTAATGCTCGGCAACGTCGGGCAGTGTGCGCAGCAGCTCGACTGTACGCATGATCAGGTCGTCGAAATCGACCGCGTTGGACGCGACAAGCCGCCGCTGGTAACCGGCGTAGACCTCCGCTACCCGGCGCTCGAGGTCGTTGCCCGCCGTACCGGCCGCCGCGTCCGGCTGGACCAGGTCGTTCTTGAGATTGGAGATCTTGGCCGCCAGGGTGCGTGCGGGATAGCGCTTGGGGTCCAGATCCAGGTCACGGGCCACCATGGCGACCAGGCGACGGGTGTCGTCGGCGTCGTAGATGGAGAAGTTCGACGTCAGCCCGGGCACCTTGGCGGCTTCCCGGCGCAGGATTCGCACGCACATCGAGTGGAAGGTCGATACCCACATCACCGCGGCGCGCCCGCCGACCAGCGCGCTGACCCGCTGCCTCATCTCCGCGGCAGCCTTGTTCGTGAAGGTGATCGCCAGCACCTGCCCGGGTGCGACGCCGCGGTGGGCGAGCAGGTAGGCGATGCGGTGCGCCAGCACCCGGGTC
>JBHELN010000250.1:0-3733 GCA_046263115.1 Pseudonocardiaceae bacterium
GGCACCGAAGTGTGCACCCGCAGCGCGCGCTGTACTGCGGCTTGGTCGGCCACGTGGTCGTCGAACTGAAGGATGATCGGCGCGGCGATGCCTACGGTGTCGGCGTCGTGGATGTTGAGCGTGCCGCTGACCAGAGCGGCCTGCGGTCGCGTTGTTTTTGCCTACAGCACCAGGCGGCGCTACCGGCCTATGACCGGCCGAAGCCGGCGTGGGTTAAGACCCGCTGGCCGGGCGGACTTAGCACTAGAGCCAGAAACTTGCGGGCTAGGTCAAGCTGCGCAGAGTTTTTGAGTACCGCGATGGGGTAGGTGTTGATGGCGTTGGCGGCTTTGCAGAAGTTCACTGCCTGCACCCTGCCATTGGCTGCGCGCACGTCGGTCACGTACACCACGCCGACGTCGGCGTTGCCGGTGGCGACTTTGGATAGCAGTAATTTGACGTCGAGTTCCTCGCTGACCGGGTGCAATGTACTCGATGGGCCGAGGAGAAACACCTTTTCCCGCCATGCGCAAGGCGCTCCTGGACGGCGATTAGATCACCGACCACGAGATCTTTGAACACACCCAAGCGCGTCTAGTGTCTGCGTTCCTGTCCGCCCGAAATGCCCTGCGCCGCTTCCCGGCCGGACTTCGCACGCCGCTGTGGATCCCAGGGCCAGCGTCCCTCGAGCTCGACCTCCAAACTCATGCTAAGGAAGGTCCGGATTGCCACGATGGCGGCGAGGACGCCCACGCTTTGGAAGGTGGGCGAGACGGCTACCGTCCGGATGATGTCGCCAGCCACCAGGAACTCGAGCCCGACCAGGATGGCACGTCCAATCCCCTCTCGGTAACGACGATAGTCCTCTCGACCGGGCCGGCCTTGTAGTCGCGCGGCGAAGATTCCGCTGGCGACCACGATACCGACTACGATCACGGCCATGCCCAGCAGATCGACAGCCGTGCCCACCAACTCGACTATCTCCGCACTGTTGATGTTGTCCTCCTAATTCATCGGTCTGTTCACTCTTCGTGCGCGCCGCTTGGCACATTTGTGGCGTGCCTCGGACAGGAACGCACCGTGTTGCGGGCGAGCGCGGAATGACCACTAGACCGAGCGAAACCGGCGACCGCGGACCCCGCATCCCTCGCTCGCGAAACGACGACACAAGGCCCGAATAGGCGCGGCAAGTTCGGTGCCACAAGCGGCTTGGTGACGTAGTCGTCGGCGCCGGTCGGGCCTGGATCGAGGCACTGCGCATTGACCACGCCAACCACTTTCTCGGGCTGCGGCTCAACGACTGGACCAGCGTGATGGTGTTCCTCGCCGCGGTGGGCTTCCTGCTGCTACGCCGCCCCCGTCGCGAGCAGTCCAAACCGGCCACCGCCGCAACCCCCATGACGTCCTGATCGGAGCCCTCCGTGCGGCTGTCTGTGCTCGGTCGGGAACGGGCCCGGCCGGCGCGGCTGCCCGAGTGGCCCCACGCGTGGTGGCTAGCCGTAGCGCCGGTGCGCTTCGGCGCGTTTGATGGGCCAGCTCGACGCGAGCATCGTCACCCCGACCTACCGCCCCTGCAAGTGCAGTTCGGTGCCTCCTCGGCCGCGGCGCAGTGGATGTCGCTGTCTTACCTGTTGCCCTGGTCGCGCTGCTGATCCCGGTCGGGCGCCTGGCCGAGGCCCACGGGCCGCAAGCTGCTGCATCTGTACGTGTTCGTAATGTTCACCGCCGCGTCAGCGGCCTGCGGGTTGGCCCCGTCGCTGGGGGCGCTGATCAGCGTCCGGAGTCGTCCAAGGCGTCGGAGCGACCTGCTGGGGGCCAACAGCGTCGCCTTGCTCACCACCAGCACGCCCACGGATGGCTGCGCGCCGCGCTCGGATTTCAACGCGCCGCGCAGACATCTGGCTCCCTGGGTTCCACGGTCGGTGGGCTGCTGGGTTCCACGCTGGGGTGGCGGTGGGTGTTCGACGTTAACGCCCTCGTCGGCGTGGTGGCCGTGGCCGCCGGCGCATACCTGCTGCCCCGCACACATCACCGCACCGCCACACCACGGTGGAACCGCTCAGGGCTCGTGCTGCTGTCCACCGCGACCACAGCCGAACTGCTCCGAATGTCGGCCACGTCCGGGCTGCGGGACGCGATCATGGCGATGTGAGCACGGCCGCGGCGACGGCTAGGTAGAGTTCGTAGCGGCGCAGCTGGCCGTGCACGGCTTCAAGGTGGTTGCCGACAAGATCGCCGACCGTCTTCCAGTGCGCGACCGTCTAGCTGTCCGGACATTCGGATAGTGACGGACCGAGGAGCGCGCAGTGATCCTGCAACAGCTCTACCTGGCCTGCCTGTCGCAGGCCTCCTACCTGATTGCCGACGAGTCCTCCCGGCGTGCGGTGGTCGTCGACCCGCGACGCGACATCAGCGACTACCTGGAGGCAGCACAGCAGCAGGGCCTGTCCATCGAGCTGGTAGTGCTGACCCACGTGCACGCCGATTTCGTTCCCGGGCACAGCGAGCTGGCGGCGCAGACTGGTGCCGAGGTCGGGATGGGCGAGGCCGCGCCGGTGAGCTTTCCGATCCGGCGGCTGGCCGACGGTGAGCGCATCCACCTCGGCGATCAGCGCGACGGTGTGATGATCGAGATACTGGCCACGCCCGGGCACACTCCGGAGTCGATCACTCTGGCGGTTTACGAACACGCTCGCGATTCAGCCCCGGCGGCGGTGCTGACCGGTGACACGCTGTTCCTCGGTGACGTCGGCCGCCCGGATCTGCTTGGATCGGCCGGGTGTACCGCCCAGGAGATGGCCCGCGAGCTGTACCGCTCGCTGCGGACCAAGATCCTTCCACTGCCCGACGAGGTGCTGGTCTACCCCGGTCACGGCGCGGGCAGCGCGTGCGGCAAGGCGCTGTCGTCGCAAACCGTCTCGACCCTGGGACAGCAACGCGCGGGCAACTACGCGCTGGCCCCGATGACCGAAGACGAGTTCGTCGCCGCGGTCACCGAGGGGCTGCCCGAGCCGCCGGCCTACTTCGCGCAGGAGGTGGCGCTCAATCGCGGTGGGCACGACGCTTTCGACCCGGACGCCACGATCGCGGAGGTCCCGGCTGCGGACGCGGTACGCCGTGCCCAAGGTGGCGTGCTGCTCCTGGATGTGCGCGATGACCAGGCCTTCGCGGCCGGTCACCTGCGCGGCGCGGTCAACGTGGGGCTGTCCGGGCGCTTCGCTGAATACGCCGCTGCGGTCCACGCCCCGGAGCAGCCGGTCATCCTCATCGGCAGTGCCGACGAGGTTACCGAGGCGCGGCTGCGGCTGGCCCGGGTCGGTATCGACACCGTCACCGGCGCGGTCACCAACCTCGACGCGCTGATCACCCAACCAGAGCTGACGTCCACCCAGAGCCGGCTGACCAGCCAGCAGGTCGCCGAACGCCTCGCCACCGTCAGCGACCTGCAGATCGTGGACGTGCGGGGGCCGGGTGAGTTCGCCGGGGGCGCCCTGCCCGGCGCGGTCAACCTGCCCCTGCCCCGGCTACGCACCATGATGTCCACGCTGGACCCCGCCAGGCCGGTGCTAGTCAATTGCGCCGGCGGTTACCGTTCCATCGCCGCCGCGAGCCTGCTGGCTTCCCAAGGCTTCGTCGACGTCTCCGACCTCATCGGCGGCTGGAACGCCTGGCAATCCGAGTGAGTCCGCCGAGAGCGTGGTCCAGCGTGTGGTCGAGGTCGGCGCTGTGGGCGCTGGCGCGACATCCGGGGTAG
>JBHELN010000251.1:0-13789 GCA_046263115.1 Pseudonocardiaceae bacterium
TCTCCGCGGTGCTGTCCGACGGTGACTCCTCGCGCCTCGAGCAGCGTCTGATGCACACCGACGCGCTGGTCACCGATGTCGGGGCGGGCTGCGGGCTGTTCGGTTCGCCGCTGGATGCCCGCGACCCGGATACCTTCACCATCACCGCAGTCCATCCCGCTAGCGTCGACGTCGACCAGGTGCTCGCCGCGACCGATGAGGAGGTCGCCAAGCTCGCCGCGGAGGGTCCGGCCCCCGAGGAATTGGCCCGGCTCACTGCTCGGTGGGCCGCAACGCTGTTCCGTGAGCACGACCGGCTGGTGAGCCGGATGATGGCCATCGGCACCTTCGAGCTGCTGTACGGGCGCGCCGAGCTGATCACCGAACTACCGGCTCTGGTTGCCGGGATGAGTGCTGAGCAGGTTGCGAATGCGGCCGGCCGGCTGCGGCCGGACTCCCGAGCGGTGCTGATCGTCGAACCCGCAGGCGGATCAATGCTCGAACCCGCAAGCGGTTCTTTGGCAGGGCAGGAGGCGTGATGCTGCACCGCAGCGCCGAGCAGATCGGCAGGACCGAGCTGGGGCCGCGCCCGCTACCGCCGCTGGGCCCGCCGCGCACTCCCAGCGCACCGCCCGCGGTGGATTGCGTGCTGGACAACGGCCTTCGGGTCATCGCCGTGCGGCGTCCCGCGGTGCCGATGGTGGAGCTGCGGCTGAGGATTCCCTTCGGTGGCACCCATCGCACCCACCCTGCGCGCGCCGAGTTGCTGGCCGCCACCCTGCTGCAAGGCACCCCGCGGCGGGATCGGTTCGCCATCGACAACGTGCTTGCCGCCGTCGGAGGTGATCTCTCGGCCACGGTGGGACCCGAGCATCTGTCCGTGTCCGGATCAGCGTTGGCCAGCGGCTTGGACGTGGCACTCGATGTGCTGGCCGACGCGCTCAATGCGGCCTCGTACGCCCCCACCGAGGTGATCCGGGAACGGGACCGCTTGGTGGAACGCATCACGCTGAGCCGGTCCAGGCCGCAGGTGATCGCCCGGGAGGCGCTACAACGACGTCGCTACGGCAACCATCCCTTCGCCCGGGAATGGCCGCAGCCCGAGGACGTCGCAGCCGTGACACCGGCCGCTGTGCGCGCGCTGCACCGCCGCTCAGTGGTGCCTGGCGGCGCCGTGCTGGTGCTCGTGGGCGACATCGTGCCGGCCGCCGCGGTGGAATCGGTGGCGTCGGCGCTGTCGAGCTGGCAGTCCGACCACCCGGCTGTCGGGCTGGCCGCATTGCCTGCCGTGACCCCCGCGGATGTACTGCTCGTGCACCGCGACGGCGCGGTGCAGTCCCAGCTGCGGCTGTCCGCACAGGCCGTGCCGCGCGACGATGAACGCTATCCGGCGTTGCAGCTGGCGAACCTGGTGTTTGGTGGGTTTTTCTCGTCCCGCTGGGTGGAGAACATTCGGGAGGACAAGGGCTACACCTACAGCGCGCATTGTGGCCTTGAGTTCACCTCCTCCGGGGCCACCCTGCTCGCTGATGCGGACACGGCGAGCGAGGTCACCGCGGGCGCGCTGCTGGAAACCCGCTACGAGTTGGGCCGGATGATCGTTCAGCCTCCAGATGAGGCGGAGGTGGACAACGCCCGGCAGTACGCGATCGGGTCGCTGACCATCAATTCCTCATCCCAGCGGGGTCTGGCCGGTCAGCTGGTCACCCTGGCCAGCCTCGGCTTGGACCTCGACTGGCTGCTCACCCACCCCAGTCGGCTCCGGACCGTCACGGCCGCGCAGGTAACCGAGGCCGCTACGCATTACTTTGCTCCCAGCCGGTTCACCGGCGTCGTGGTGGGCGATGCCAAACGACTGGCCGACCCGCTGGCCGCCTTGGGCGGTGTGGAACTGCCGTGACCCTTCGGTTACAAGACTCCGGTCAGAAGGCGTAGAGGCCGACCGCCCAGCCCACACTGGTGATGATCACTACCATCAGCGTCCAGAGGATGAGTCGCGGCGCAGTCATCCACATGCCGGGCTTGGTTCGCGCTCCGGGTGAGTTCTGGAGATCGGCGGCGTGGCGCCGCATGTGGTTAGTGAGCTCCCGTTCCCACCGTTTCCGGTCGCTGATCTTCACTGGCACTCACCGCCCCCGCCGCCGTCCGCCTACCGACCGAGCACGCAGGCATCATAACGTTTCGTGGTCGATTTACGGCAGGGTCGCAGCTAGTTGGACGCTAGGCAGCGGCTAGGCAGGGGTTGCCGCGATGATCTGATCGATGGTGGGGTTGGTCAGCACCGAACCGTCTGCCAATAGCACGGTCGGCACCGTCTGATTACCTCCGTTGACGCCTGCTACGAAGGAGGCGGCCGTAGCGTCGTATTCAATATCCACTTCGCGAAAGGCGATGCCTGCACGCTCCAGCTGTGCCTTGAGCCGCCGGCAGTAACCGCACCACACCGTCGAGTACATCGTCAGGTCTTTCACGCTCAGCATTAACACTGCGACCGTACGCGATGTTCCACTGGTGTCGGCACGTTCTGCGAGGATGCGCATCGTGGGGAGTCAGCTGGATCCGCTCGACGGGCTCGACGAGCAGCAGCGCGCCGCGGTCTGCGCGCCGCGGGGGCCAGTCTGCGTGCTGGCCGGCGCAGGCACCGGAAAGACCCGCACTGTCACCCGGCGGATCGCTCAGTTGGTCCGATCCGGCCATGTCGCACCAGGGCAGGTCCTTGCCGTGACGTTCACCGCGCGCGCGGCGGGCGAGCTGCGCACCCGGCTGCGGGACCTGGCCGTAGAGGGCGTACAGGCGCGAACTTTCCATGCCGCAGCACTGCGCCAGCTGCGTTACTTCTGGCCTCGGGTGGTGGGGGACCAGCCGTGGCCGCTGCTGGAACACAAGCTGCGGCTGGTCGGTCAGGCCGCGCAGCGCGCCGGCGCGAGCACCGGCGCTGACGATCTCCGCGACTTCGCCGCTGAGATTGAATGGGCCAAGGCGAGCCTGATCAGCCCGGAGGGTTACCCCGCCGCGGTGGCCGCGGCCCGGCGGGACGCACCGGCGCCGGTGGCGCAGATCGAGGCGGTATACGCGAACTACGAGCAACTCAAGAACCGCAACCGGCTGCTCGACTTCGCCGACATCCTGCTGCACACGGCAGCCGCTGTGGAGGGTCACCAGGATGTGGCGCAGGAGGTCCGGGACCGTTATCGCTGCTTCGTCGTCGATGAGTACCAGGACGTCACCCCGTTGCAGCAGCGGGTACTGGACGCATGGCTGGGCGCCCGCGACGACCTCACCGTCGTCGGCGACGCGAACCAGACCATCTACTCCTTCGCCGGTGCGACTGCCGGTTTCCTCCTGCAGTTCAGCAAACGGTTTCCGGATGCGGTGACGGTACGGCTGCACCGCGACTACCGCTCCACACCTCAGGTCGTGTCACTGGCGAACCGGGTGATTTCCGGTGCCCGCGGCCGCCCGGCTGGTGCGCGGCTGCAGTTGGAAGGCCAGCAGCCGGCCGGTCCGGAGCCGACCTTCGCCGAGCATGACGACGAACTCACCGAGGCCGCCGCCGTGGCGTCGGCGATTGAGCAGTTGCTGCGCGATGGGATTCCGGCTGCCCAGATCGCCGTGCTGTACCGGGTCAACGCCCAGTCCGAGGTGTACGAGGAGGCCTTGGATGCGCTCGGGATCCCGTTCCAGATCCGCGGCGGCGAGCGCTTTTTCCACCGCCCGGAAGTGCGCAGCGCGATCCGGGCGCTGCGGTCGGCGGCCGACACGGGCAGCGGAAATCCGCCGGCCGAGCTGGGCGCCATCGTGCGGGCTGTGCTGGCCCGCCACGGGCTCACCGCGCAGCCGCCGGCAGGCAGTGCCGCGCGGTCCCGCTGGGAGTCGCTGCGCGCGCTGGCTGAACTGGCCGACGATCTCGCAATCGGTATCCCGCTGGCCGGTCTCGGTCGGCTCGTCGCCGAGCTCGACGCCCGCGCCGATGCTGCGCATCCGCCCGCGGTGCAGGGCGTGACGCTGGCCTCGCTGCACTCCGCCAAGGGCCTGGAGTGGGATGCGGTGTTCCTCGTCGGGCTAGCCGACGGGACACTGCCCATCCAATATGCCGACGGTGACCAAGCTGCCCTGGAGGAGGAGCGCCGATTACTCTACGTCGGCGTGACCCGGGCCCGCCACTGGCTCGCGCTGTCCTGGGCGTTGTCTCGCAGTCCAGGCCAGCGGCGTCCCCGGCAGCGCAGCCGCTTTCTCCGCGGCCTGACACCGGCGGACCGGGCGAGGTCAATGGTCAGGGCGGTGCCCAAGGCGTCGGGGCCGCCGGGGACCGACCCCCAGCGGTTGGATCGGCTGCGCGGCAAGCCGGTCTGAATGTCACCCCTCGCGGAGAAGAAAATCTCAAAATAATTCGGTTGCCGGTGTATCAGCCGGACCCTAACCTTGCTCCTTACTCCTGGAAGCGGTCGTGCATGCGGCTGACCAGGGTGGATCGCCCAGCCACTGAGTGGTGGCCGAGTTGGGAAGGAGGAGTTTCCGATGGAGATGACCATAACCACCGGCGCCCGATACTTCCCACGATTCGGACCGCTCGCTGTGCTTGGGGGTATTCAGTCCAAGCGCCCGCGGACCGCGCCGACTGGCGTGCGCTGGCTGCTCGCTGAGCGTCCCTTCCACCCCGTCCTCATCAACCCGACTGGCAGTGATCTGCCGGTTACCGACCGCGCGCAAAAGTCCGCATCGGAGCCTTGATACCCGGGCCAGCACCATCCGGCTCATGAAGGCCGCGGACCCCGCAGCGGGATCCGCGGCCTTGGTGTGTTGCGAGGCCCTCATCCCGCGGCGGGTCGGTACCGGCCGGTTCCACCGGCACCACCACCGAGGAGGAGAGACAAGTGTTGACCGCGACCGTCCCGCTGGACGGCGGAGCGTTGCCCGACCTAATGGGTGGGGCAGAGCTGGCCCACCTGCTCGATACCGTGCCGTCCGGGTCGGACACCTTGCCCTGCCGTTCACACCACGACCCGGACCTGTGGTTCGCCGAGTCACCCGCTGAGCTGGAACGCGCCAAGCGGCTGTGCACCGATTGCCCAATCAGACTCGCCTGCCTGGATAGCGCGCTGTCTCGGCAAGAGCCCTGGGGCGTGTGGGGTGGCGAAATCTTCGAGCACGGCACGGTCATCCCACGCAAGCGCCCGCGAGGTCGGCCCAGCAAGGCCAGCCTGGAGCGGGAACGTGCCGACCGCGAGCGCGCCGCGCAGGAAACCGCCGCCTGAGTGGGGGGCTTTTCAAGAGCCCCCCACCCCGGTCCCGGCTGTCCACAACGACAACCGACCCTGCCGGTCGGCTGTGTTGTCCACGTTGCCGACTGATCGCCATGACTTTCAGGAGTGCCCCATCATGTTGCTGTACGAAGTACTAGCCCGGGACCGAATGCGTGATGATCAACGCCGGGCTCGCCAGGCGCTACTGGCCAGCCGGCTGACCGCGGCTCGCCGCTGGCAGCGCCTAGCTCGCTACGCCGACCGGCGGGCCCGCCGCGCCGCCGAGCGCCTGTAGTGGCGCCGGGCCGCCCGGCGCCGCCCGCCCGGCATGGAGACTTAGATATGGCTTCATGCCGGGAAGGGGCGCGGAGTTCAGTTAGCGAATCCGGGTTGCCAGCGCTCGGTGATCGCGCGCAACGGCACGGTTGCGTCAAGCTGGCACAGGACACCGAATGTTCCAGTACTCACCCGGTGAATCAACAGGTAGCTCGGCGGTAGGTTCAGCGCTCGCCCGGTCCGGAAATCTGGGCCGGAGAAATCGCCGACCCGCTCGGCTTGCGCTTGCATCCAGGCCCGGGTGAAGTGGAACGTCTCGGTGCGCACCGAGTCGGCGAACGGACTGAGGTAGGCCAGCACATCCTCGGCGCGCAGTTGCATGCCCGGCCGGACGAAACCTTCCGAGCGCAGCAGCTCCAGCAGCTCTGCAGAACGCTCCTCGACCGCCAACCGCGTTGCTACCCCGAGGGTGCGCGGCGTCCCGCCGGGCAGCTTCGCCGACGCGCCGAAGTCGAGCACGCCCAGCCGCCCATCTGCCAAGCGCAAGAAGTTCCCCGGGTGGGGGTCTGCGTGCAGCAGCCCGGTAAGGGCCGGAGAGCAAGAGTGAAACAGTGACAGCTTGGTGCCGACGTCGTCCCGCTCGGATCGTGAGCCGCTGCGGATGATCTGCGCCATGGGTACGCCACTGATCCACTGCGACACGATCACCTTCGGCGCGCTGGCGACGATCGCCGGAACGGCGATCTCGGGGTGGCCACGAAACGCCCTGGCGAACACGCGCTGGTTGTCCGCCTCGTCGCGATAATCGAGCTCTTCCACCATCCGGTCGCGCAGCTCGCTGAGCAGCGGCTTGACCTCCATCCCGGGCACGATCGCCTGGAACAGCCGGCTGAACCTTTGCAGCTGCCGCAGATCCGACCGCAGTGCCTCGTCCGCGCCCGGATACTGCACCTTGACGGCGACCTCACGGCCGTCGTGCCACACCGCCCGGTGAACCTGGCCGATGCTGGCCGCCGCAGCCGGCTCGTCGGAGAAGTCGGCGAAGCGGCGCCGCCACCCCGTACCGAGTTGCTCGTCGAGCACCCGCCGCACCGATTGTGGGGACATCGGTGGCGCCTGAGCCTGCAGCTTGGTGAGCGCTTCGCGGTACGGTGCGGCCAGCTGATCGGGAATCGCCGCCTCGAACACGCTCAGCGCCTGGCCGAACTTCATTGCGCCGCCCTTGAGCTCTCCGAGCACGGCGAACAACTGCTCGGCGGTGCGGGCGGACAGCTGCGCATTCACGTCCTCCGCGTCGTGTCCGACCAGCCGCTTTCCCCAACCTGCGGCGACTCTTCCAGCCACCCCCAACGGGAGGCTCGCGAGCCGGGCGGTGCGCTGCGTCGCTCGACGCGGGATATCGGTCATTGCGGTCTCACCGAGCCATTGTCTCCCGCTGCCGCCATTTCTGCGTAGCGGCAGGGTAGTAGCCGACCCGCGGCCCTATCCCGCGCCGCATCCGCAGCGCGGATGGGCTGGCCGGGGCAGGATCAGCAGGCTGCCGCGTATCGGGTCGAGTTGCAGTGTCGCACCCCAGGTTGGGGGGATCGGCAGATCGGTTTGTGGCCCGGCGAGCGTGGCGAGCACCTGCTCAGTGGTCAGGGCAGCAGCGAGCTGGGTACAGGCCAATCCGGCGGTCGGGATCACTCCGACGAGCTGGGCGGCCAGTTTCGGCCACGCCGGGTCCACATGCGCCCGATGCAGCTCGGCACAGCGCAGGCAGCTGGTGCGTCCCGGCCATACCAGCGGACCCACCACCGCTGTTCCCTCATGCGCGTAGCCGACCAGATGGGGAATCCGGCTGCCGAGCAGTTCGGTCACCACCGCCGGCTCTGGAACGAGGATGTCGCTGAGCACGATCAGATCGGGCCGGCGCCGCGGGGAGATGATCACGTCCGGCGCGCAGCGGCGCACCGCGTCAGCGGCCGCTGCGGCGCGGGATCTGCCGACGTCGTCAGGCAGGTAGCCGGTACCTAAATCGGCTGCGGCGACCGTCCCGGTGGCCTGCACCGCAACGTGCCCGACTCCGGCTGCGGCCAGCCCGGTCGCCACCGCCACCCCCACCCGGCCGGATCCGACGACTTGTACCACCGCTTCGCGCCGGTGCCGCAGCACCTGGCGAGTCGAGTAACAGCTGTGGACAGACCAGCCGGCGGCCTCAGTGGCCAGCGCGACCCTATGCCACCCCGGTCGGCCAGCGTCGGCGGCCGCCTCTTGCACCAGACCGCAGCGGTGCATGTCGGCAAGCATGGTGAGAGCCGCCCTGCGGGAGGATCCAGCCGCCTGCGCCTCGTTGAGCAGCTCGGTTGTACTACATACGCCATCCATCCGCCTGAGCAACGCGGCCAGCGGTGCGGGTAGTTCGTCAAGGACCATGGCGCGCTGCGGATCCAGACCTAGTTGCAGGCAGGTGGGGGAGCGCCAGACCGCGACCCGCCCGGGCGCCAATCGCAGCTGCTCGGGGACGTCGCGCGGGGCCATATCACATGGCGCGGGCGCGGTCGGATCGGCAGGACGGGCGGTCGACGGTGCCGCGGCGTCGCTCGGCGGGATCATGACCGCAATCCTGGCGATCCGCATCCCGGCGCTCAACTGACGGTCCACAGGTTACGCACAACTGTGGACAGATTGTGGATAGATGTGGGAACTGAGTGCGGAAAGCCGGAGCCTGTGTTGGCACGGACTCACGCGCGGCCGACCCGGTTGATCACGGTTTGGATGCCGTGGGCAACATATCTTGTCGTTGCACACAACCAACGTCGTCGCACACATCAAAACGTGATCTTGCGTAAACAGGGTTAGCTGCTAGCGGGCTGCGCTGGGCCTTCCCCGGAAGAATCGGGATCGTCCGGAGGCTGCTGCTCGCGCGGAGCATCTGCCGCGGTGCGCTGCAGCGCGGCGATCGGGTCGTCGAGATCAGCGGCATGCCGCGCGGCCCGATCGACGAACGCGGCCGGATCGTCCAGGTCTTCGGTGCTGGGCAGCAGGTCCGGGTGATTCCACAGGGCGTCCCGGCGTTCGACGTCCTGCGCCTCGGTGAGCCTGCGCCACACATCGGCGGCTGCCCGCAGCTTGCGTGGCCGTAGTTCCAATCCGACGAGGGTGGCGAAGGTGTGCTCGGCCGGGCCGCCGGAGGCGCGTCTGCGGCGCAGCGTCTCGCGAAGCGCCTCGGCACCGGGAAGGCGCTCACCCACCGCCTCCGCGACGATGACATCCACCCAGCCCTCGACCAGCGCAAGTAATGTCTCCAGCCGGCTCAAAGCGGCCTTTTGTTCCGGGCTGTGCTGTTGCTCGAGCAGGCCGGAGGACAGCAGCTGGTGCATGCTTTGCGGGTCGGACGGGTCGACTTGACGGGCGAGTTCGGACAGCGCGTCGGTGTCCACCCGGATGCCGTGCGCGAACTGCTCGACGGTGCCCAGCAGCCGTTGACGTAGCCACGGAACATGCCCGAACAGGCGGTGGTGGGCGGCCTCGCGGGTGGCCAGAAAGACGAGCACCTCTGAGCTCTTGCGTTCCAATCCGGCGGCGAACTGCTCGATAGAGGCCGGCAGCAGCCCGGCTAAGCCCAGCGGGCCGAGCGGAAGTCCAATCTCGGTGGAGGTGAGTACCTCGCCGCCGAGTTGCGCCAGCGCCGTACCGAGTTGAGAGCCGAAAGCCATCCCGCCCATCTGCTCGATCATCGCCACCAGGGGACCGGCCGCCTGACGGACCTCGTCGGGTAGCGCGTCGATCCACGAGCTGGCCATCCGGCGGGCTACCGGGTCGCTCAACCGTTGCCAGGTGGGCAACGTCGCCTCCACCCAGTCGCGTGGCGCCCAAGCGGCCGTGCTGTGCACCCCAGTGGGCAGCGCGGTCGCCGGATCCAGCCATAACTCGGCCAGGTGCACCGCGTCGGTGACCGCGGTGGCCTGCTGGGCGGAGGGCAGCCCAGTCGTGGACAGTTTTTGTACCGCCATCTGCTTGGCTAGGTCGTAGTTCACCGGGCCACCGCCACCACTAGCCGCGCCCTGACTGATCATCTGGCCCAACTGGGTGAGCATCTGACCAAGGGCTCCGACGTCGAAGCCGCCGGCCCCGAAGGCCGCAAACGGGTTGGCCGGGTCACCAGCACCGCTGCTGTCCCCCGGTTTGTTCCTCCGGTCGGGGTCCCGAGGGTCGTCGGAACCGAAACCGAAGGGCACGTCGCTCATGGGTCCACGGTACGCGGATCGCCGGCACGTACGCTGTTCGGCCGTGACCCGTCGCACCTGGACCCTGCTGGTCAGCCTCGCCCTCGCCGTGGCGCTGGGACTGCTGGGCGCTCTGGCGACGGTGCCCTATGTCGCGCTTCGCCCAGGGCCCACGTTCGACACGCTCGGGGTGGTGGCCGGCAAGACCGTGGTGGACATCAGGGGTACGCAGACCTATCCCACCAGTGGGCACCTCAACATGACGACGGTGTCGGTGGTCGACAACGTCACGCTCTACACTGCGCTGGCGCTGTGGGTCTCCGGGGACAGCGCGCTGGTGCCCCGCGACGAGATCTTCCCGCCGGAGTTGTCCGAGCAGCAGGTGGAGAAGCAGAACCAGCAGATGTTCCGGGATTCCGAGGCCAACGCTAAGGCCGCCGCACTGCACTACCTGGGTTACCCGATCGACGTTGTGACAGGCCAGGTCATTGCGGGCGGCGCCTCGAGCGGCAAGCTTGCTGCCGGAGACCGATTGCTGGCGCTGGATGGTCACGAGGTGCGCACCGCGAAGCAGGCGGTAGATCTGCTCGCCGGTAGCCATCCAGGTCAGCTCGTCCATGTCCGCTTTCAGCGTGGCGATACCTCGCCGCAAGAGGCGACGATCACTCTGGGGACCGGAGCCCAATCAGGTCGCGGCTACCTCGGTGTCGGGTTGACCGAAAAGCCCGACGTGCCCTTCACCGTCACCATCAACCTGGGCGACATCGGCGGCCCGTCGGCGGGGCTGATGTTCGCGCTGGCGATCGTGGACAAGCTGACGCCGGGCGCGCTGGTCGGTAACACCTTCGTGGCGGGCACTGGCGAGATCACCCCAGAGGGCCAGGTGGGAGCGATCGGTGGTATCCCGCTCAAGATGATCCGCGCGCGGGAGGCGGGAGCCACGGTGTTCCTGGTGCCTGCGGACAACTGTGCCGAGGCAGCGCAGCGCGCGCCGGCAGGGCTGCGCCTGGTGCGGGTGGGTACCTTGACCGATGCGGTGCACGCGCTGGATGCGATCCGCGCGGGCCAGCAGCCAGCCCACTGCTGACCGCCGAGCTAGGAGCCGCCCAGCCCGCCCTCCTGTGGCGGATTTCAGTGCAGGGTCGCTAGTAGTGCACGCAGCAGGTTCGGGGCCAGCTGCGGGTCTTCGACCAGCTCGTCGGATCGCTGATCGGCGCTGGAGTCCGCTCGTAACCGCAGCACGCAGGCTCCGACTCCGTCCCGCAGCACCGCGGCCACCAGCCTGCCCTCCCGCCGCTGGGGATGCTCGGCGGCAGCGCGACGAGCCTGCGCAGGGTCGTCGGGTAGCTCGCCGAGATCAGCTTCGGCCGCCGGTGGCAATATCACGATCTCCTGGGCCAATGCGCAGCCGGCGACCGAGTCAGGCCATTCGATTCCGGCCAGCATTGCGTCAAGGTCGCCCTCGGGTAGGGCTTGCTGGGCGACCGGAGTGAGTGCTGCCCGCGTGTCCAGCTGGCCGGCCAGGTTCGGTTGGCTAGCCAGCAGCGTTGCCGTGGCCACCAAGGCGAATAGTTGCGGCTGCTGGTCCCATCCGGCGCCCGCGACGAACTCCTCGACCTCGCGTGCGGTGGCGGGCAAGGCGTGGGACAGCGCGGACGGGTCCGCCGGCGGCGTGCTCACCCGGTCATCGTTGCACCGCTGAGGTGGCCTCGCGTATCGGCGTGGCCACCGGCATCGGAACCCCAGAGGCCTCCGTAGAGTTGGACAGGCAGGACTCAACCCGGCGCGACGCCCGCCGCGCCCGGGGGGTCTGCACCGCACTACTGTCGTCGCCAGGAGCGTGTCCTGTGGCCAACCGGCCCGCCGTGGTAGTTCCCACCCTGTCCCGTCGCGCCAGGATCCTGATCATTGTCGGGGTTGCTGCGTTGGTGCTGCTCATCATCGGATCCCGGCTGATCGACGCCTACGTGGACTGGCTGTGGTTCGACGAGGTGGGATTCCGATCGGTGTTCTCCACCGTTCTGGTCACCCGGCTGCTGCAATTTCTCATCGTCGGTCTTCTCGTCGGTGGCCTGCTGGCGGTCAATCTGGTGATCGCATACCGGACCCGGCCGGTGTTCGTACCTGTGGCAGGTCCGGACGATCCGGTCGCGCGCTATCGCACCGCGATCCTGGCGCGGTTGCGGCTGGTCGGCGTCGGAGTGCCACTGCTGGTGGGGTTCATCGCCGGGTTGTCCGCATTGGGCGACTGGCAGACAGTGCAGATGTTCTTGCACGGGGTCAGCTTTGGGGTGTCCGATCCCCAGTTCCATAAGGACGTCAGTTTCTACGCCTTCGATTTGCCGTTTTACCGCAAGTTGCTGGGCTGGGGCTTCGTCATTGTGGTGATTTCCTTCATCGGCGCGCTGATCACTCATTACTTGTTCGGTGGACTGCGGCTGGCCGGCCGTGGCGGTCAACTTTCCGGCCCGGCCCGCGTCCAGCTCGCGGTGTTGGCCGGCGTCTTCGTACTGCTCAAGGCGGTGGGGTACTATCTGGATCGCTACGGTCTGCTGTTCTCGCGGCGTAATCCGCTGTTCACCGGGGCCAGCTACACTGATCTAAACGCGGTGCTCCCCGCCAAGGTCATACTGATGTGCATCGCCGTGATCTGCGCGGTCGCCTTCTTCATCGGAGCCCTGCTGCGCAATTTGCAACTGCCGGCGATCGCCATCGCGCTGCTGTTGCTGTCCAGCATCTTGGTGGGTGCAGCGTGGCCGGCGGTGCTTGAGCAGTTCGTGGTGCGGCCCAACGCCAACGAGCGCGAAGCACCATCCATCCAGCGCAATATCGCGGCAACTCGGGATGCATACGGGATCACCGACCGCCAGGTCACCTACGCTCAATACTCAGGACGTAGTGATGCGTCACCCTCCGACGTGCGCGCCGATACCGCCACCATCCCGAACATCCGCTTGCTTGATCCCAGCGTGCTGTCTCAGACCTTCACCCAGCTACAGCAGCGGGAGAACTTCTACGGTTTCCCGGACAAACTCGATATCGACCGTTACACGGTCAATGGAAAGACGCAGGACTACATCGTCGCAGTACGGGAGTTGGAGTCCCAGTCGCTGGCCGAGAACCAGCGGACCTGGATCAACCAGCACCTCACCTTCACCCACGGCAACGGCTTCGTCGCCGCCCCGGCGAACACCGTGAATTCCGCGTTAGCGGACGCGGGCTCGGGAGAAGGCGGCTACCCAGTGTTCACCGTGTCGGACACCTCACGGCAAGGTGATATCCCGGTGACCCAGCCCCGGATCTACTTCGGCGAGTTGATCGACGACTACGCAATCGTCGGAGGCAACCCGGGTGCATCGGCCCGGGAGTTCGACGGGCGTCCGGAGAACTACACTTACCAAGGCAAGGGCGGAGTACCGCTGGGAAGTTGGCCGCGCCGGTTGATATTCACCTCGTACTACGGCGAGCGCAACATCCTGTTCAACCAGGCGATCGGGCCTGATTCGAAGGTTATTTATAATCAGCACCCGAGAGACCGGGTGGAGAAGGTCGCGCCCTGGCTCACCGTCGATGGTGACCCGTATCCTGCGGTGATCAACGGCCGGATCCAGTGGGTCCTGGACGGCTACACGACCCTGGACAACTACCCGTACGCGCAGCGGACCGTGTTGGGTAAGGCGACCACTGACTCGCTGACCGGTGTGTCGCGCCTGCCGGACGAGGAGATCAGCTACATCCGTAATTCGGTCAAGGCCACCGTGGACGCCTACGACGGTACCGTGACGCTGTACGCGATGGATGAAAACGACCCGGTATTGCGTACCTGGATGGACATCTTCCCGGGAACGGTCCAGCCGAATAGTGCGATCAGCAACGAGTTGCGCCGACACTTCCGCTATCCGGAAGACTTGTTCAAGGTGCAGCGGGAAATGCTCGCTCGTTATCACGTCAACAACCCGTCGGTGTTCTTCACCAACGACGACTTCTGGAATGTGCCCGCTGATCCGACCCAGAATCAGATGGGTGTGGACCAGCCCCCCTACTACGTACTGGCCGGATCGCCGAACGGGTCCGGACCAGCTC
>JBHELN010000252.1:0-5395 GCA_046263115.1 Pseudonocardiaceae bacterium
CAGTTACGCGTTAACGGAAGTGGCAATGTGAGAAGTGCGGCCAGCTCGGGTCTGGAGTCTCGAGACATCTGCAACGGGATGTGGCGATCCTCGCATGTTGATCACGGTGTGATGGGTGTATTGATTAAGCAGGGTCGCCCGAGGTTGTTGGGCAAGTCGGTGTCGACTCGATGGGTCGTAGCACCGATCCTCCGGTGATTGGTGAGATTGGTGGGGCGATTGAGGCCCACGTGCCCTATGGGGCGTTCTAGGTAAGGGCAGAGGCCTAGTCGTGGCCGGCCGCTGATGGTGGCCCGTGTATTCGAGCGGTCGCTCGCAGCGGCACCGGGCTCACCCGCTCGGCCGCCGACGAGCGTCGGCGACCCGGCTGCTCGGCGAGTCGAGCTCACCGGTAGTGCGGTGGCGGCCGATTAATCTCGCCCGGCCTGGCGGTCTCATCTAACAGCAGCCCCAAGGTCATGCGCTAGAGAGGACACGGCCATGCAGAAGATCACCCCATGCCTGTGGTTCGACACCCAAGGTGAGGAAGCGGCGAAGTTCTACACCACCGTCTTCGGCAACTCCAAGATTGTGGACATTGCCCGCTACGGGGCAGCCGGGCCCCGGCCTGCGGGCACCGTCATGACCGTCACCTTTGAGTTGGACGGGCAGAGATTCGTCGCGTTGAACGGTGGGCCGGAATTCACCTTCAACGAGGCCATCTCGTTCCAGGTGAGCTGCGAGACGCAGAAGGAGGTCGACCACTTCTGGGGCAAGCTGTCCGAGGGTGGGCAGGAAGGTCCGTGCGGTTGGCTCAAGGACAGGTATGGCGTCTCCTGGCAGATCGTGCCCACCGCCCTGGCGGAGCTGTTGAGCGATCCGGACCCGGACAAGTCGCAAGCAGCGATCAAGGCAATGCTCGGCATGCACAAGATCGACATTGATGCGATCCGGAGGGCGGCGCAGCAAAGCGCGTGATGCGACCGCTGACCTGGGTCGCCTCCAGGTCGGGCAACGCCGTGTCGCGCATGACGTCGATCAGCTCGGCCTTGCCGGGACATCGGTATATATAAGTCGACATCGTGCCTACGCCGAGTGCCTCGCTCACTCGGCGCATGGTCAGCGTTGCAACACCCGCGGTACCCAAGTCCGTTATGTCGCCGGCTGCGATAATCGTGATCTGCAGGGCGGTGATCCCGGCGAGAATGGCAGACGGTCGTCCCCGTATTACCCAGCCGGGCGAACAGGCGCATGTATTTTATGCACGGCGACGTCGAGCTCGTTGTGCGACTGCGTCGACACACTGCACGATCCGAAGCCGGCACGGCCGCCTAAAGAAACACCTGCCACTGGGTTAGGACCGGTCTACGAGCGCAAGGGCGCAGCGCCGTCATGTGGCGGAGGTAAAATACTCCGTCCGGACAAAATAATGCAAACAGTGATATACACCTGCGACCGGTTATCGAATCTGTTGTGCCCACTGGCATCGCCGTTAGCTGCCATCGAGCAGCGCCGCGACGGCGGCTGTCGCGTGGTGCACGCCGGTGGAGCCGACGTCGTGGTGCGTCACCGCTCGGACCAGATCGGGTCCCAGCGCGCCCATTCGCACCCCCTGCTCGTCCTCCAGCCGCCGGCAGAACTTCGGCGCACCGGTCAGACCGAACACCACGATGTTGGTGTCGACGGTGTCCGGGTCGAGGGTGATACCGGGCAGCCCGGCGAGCCCCTCGGCGAGGATCCGGGCATTGCGGTGGTCGTCGGCGAGCCGGTCGACGTGATGGTCCAGCGCCCACAGGCATCCGGCCGCGACGATGCCGGCTTGGCGCAGCGCGCCGCCCATCATCTGCTTGTACCGCCAGGCTTGTTCGATCAGCTCTTCGGAACCGGCCAGCACGGCGCCCACCGGCGCACCCAGACCCTTGGTGAAGTCGATCCACGCGGTGTCGAACCCGTGCGCCCAGTCCGCGGCCGGTATCCCCGAGGCGACCACCGCGTTCATCAGCCGCGCCCCATCCAGGTGCGCGCGCAGTCCGTGCCGGGCGGCGACATCCAGCACCGCACGCACCTGATCCAGCGGCCAAACCCGACCGCCGGCCGGGTTGGTGGTTTGCTCGACGGACACCAGCCGGGAGCGCGGCTGGTAGCGATCGCCGGCGGGAAACAGCGCCGCCTCCAGCGCGCCGGCGGTGAACATGCCGCCCTCGCCGTCGACCGGGGCAAGCACAGCGCCGGACAGCGCTGACGGGCCACCACCCTCGGCGACGATGGGATGCGACGTCGGGTGCAGGTGCACCGCGTCGCCACCGGGCCGGATGTGCAGCCGGAAACCGATCGCGTTGCACATCGTCCCTGACGGCAGGAACACCGCGGCGGGCTTGCCGAGCAGCGCGGCGACCCGCGCACACAGCGCGTTGACGGTGGGATCCTCGCCCCGCTGCTCGTCCCCCACCTCAGCGGCCGCCATCGCCTCGCGCATCTCGGGCACCGGCCGAGTCTGCGTATCTGAGTACAAATTGATCATTGGTCGCCCCTCCCCGCAGTCTGGATGCAGACTGCTGTTTTCCGGGCCCAAATCACAGCAGTCTGCATCCAGACTGCGGATCAGGGCATGTGACAGTGGTACTGTTATGACAGTTGTGCTGTTACGTGGAGGGTGCGTGCTCACGATCGGGGAGCTGGCCGAGCGCACTGGCATCAGTGTGCGGACGATCCGGTTTTACGCCGGGATGGGGCTGATCCCACCGCCGACGGTACGCGGCCGGCTGGGCCTGTACGACGAGCGTCACGTCGCCCGCCTGGAGCTGGTCCGCGACCTGCAGGGGCTGGGCTTCACGCTGGCCGCCATCGAGGGGTACCTCGCCCGGATCCCGCTGGACCGCTCGCCCGAGGACCTGGCGTTGCACCGCGCGCTGCTGGCCCCGTGGCTGCCTGAGGAGCCCGAGACCGTGGATCGGGCCGAGCTCGAAGCCCGCGCCGGGCGCGCCCTAGACGACCGGGCGCTAACCCAACTCACGACGCTCGGTGTGATCCAGCGGGCCGATGATCCCGGCAGATGGATACTCACCAGCCCCGAAAAGCTGGGCTACGGGCTGAGCCTGCTCGACACCGGGATGGATTTCGACGTCCAGCTGGAGGCCAAAAAAATCATCGAACAGCACACCATCGCGCTGGCCACCGAACTGGTGGCGCTGTTTCACGACACCGTGCTGCGGGAGTACCGCGACCGCGGCCGCCCACCGCAGTTGCGCAAAGCGCTGATTGCCCTGCTGGAGCGGCTCAAGCCGATCACCGTGGACGGCGTCGTCACCAACTTCCAACTCGCCGTCAACCGCGCGATCCGAGAATCCGCGGTGCAGTCGGAAACAGGGCAGTCCGAAACAGGCCAGTCCGAAACAGAACAGTCCGAGATCAGGACAGGAAGCTCGTTATGACTGAAGCATTCCTCTATGAAGCCTTGCGCACCCCGCGGGGCAAGGGCAAGCCGACCGGCGCGCTGCACAGCGTCAAGCCGATCTCCCTGGTCACCGGGCTGATCGACGAGCTGCGCAGCCGCCATCCGAACCTCGACCCCAAGCGGATCGACGACATCGTGCTCGGCGTGGTAGCCCCCATCGGCGACCAGGGCGGGGATATCGCCCGCGCTGCTGCGCTAGCGGCTGGATTGCCCGACACTGTCGCCGGATTGCAGATCAACCGGTTCTGCGCCTCGGGTCTGGAGGCGGTCAACCTCGGGGCGATGAAGGTCCGCTCTGGCTGGGAGGATCTGGTACTCACCGGCGGTGTCGAGTCGATGTCCCGGGTGCCGATGGGCTCCGACGGCGGCGCGTTCGCCATGGACCCCGAGACGGCGTACACCGCCCGCTTCGTCCCGCAGGGCATCAGCGCCGACCTGATCGCCACCGTCGAGGGCTTCACCCGCGAGGACGTCGACGCCTACGCCGTGGAGTCGCAGCACCGCGCGGCCAAGGCGTGGAGTAACGGGTACTTCCACCGTTCGGTGGTGCCGGTGCGCGACCTCACCGGCACTGTCGTGCTGGACCGCGACGAACACCTACGACCGGACACCACCATGGCCGGCCTGGCAGCGCTCAACCCGTCCTTCGCCGACCTCGGTGAGCAGGCCGGCTTCGACGCCGTGGCGCTGCAGCGCTACCACTGGGTGGAGCGCATCGAGCACGTGCACCACGCTGGCAACTCCTCGGGCATCGTGGACGGTGCAGCGCTGGTCGTGGTCGGTTCCGAACAGGTCGGTCAGGACCTGGGACTCACCCCGCGAGCGAGGATCGTGGCCGGCGCGGTCACCGGCGAGGAGCCGACGATCATGCTGACCGGCCCGGCGCCGGCCACCCGCAAGGCGCTGGCCAAAGCCGGTATGACCATCGACGACATCGACCTGATCGAGGTCAACGAGGCATTCGCCGCGGTGGTGCTGCGGTTCATGCGCGAGATGGGCGTGCCACACGAGAAGGTCAACGTCAACGGCGGCGCGATCGCCATGGGCCACCCGCTGGGCGCCACCGGCGCGATGATCCTGGGCACCCTGATCGACGAGCTGGAGCGCCGCGATCTGCGCTACGGCCTGGCCACCCTGTGCGTCGGCGGCGGGATGGGCATCGCCACCATCATCGAGCGGGTGTGATGAGCATGACTGACAGCATTCGGTGGGATGTTGACGCAGCGGGCATCGTGACGCTGACCCTGGACGATCCCGGCAAGTCAGCCAACACGATCAACGATCGTTACGTCGCGTCAATGGGTCAGACGCTGGACCGGCTGGAAGCGCAGCGAGACTCGATCACCGGCGTCATCATCACCTCGGCGAAGAAGACCTTCTTCGCCGGTGCGGACCTCAACACCCTGCGTACCATCACGCCGGAGACCGCCCGCGAGTTCGCCGCACACATCGCGCTGGTCAAAAGCCAGCTGCGCCGGCTGGAGAAGCTGGGCAAGCCAGTGGTCGCCGCGATCAACGGCGCGGCGCTCGGTGGCGGCCTGGAACTCGCGCTGGCCTGCCACCACCGGATCGCGCTGGACGCTCCCGGCAGCAAGATCGGATTTCCCGAGGTGACCCTGGGAATCCTGCCCGGGCTCGGCGGGGTGGTCCGCACGGTGCGGATGCTGGGCCTGATGGTCGCGCTGACGGAGCTGCTGACAAGGGGCCAGCAGCTCCGTCCGGCGCAGGCCGAGCAGCTCGGCATCGTCGACGAGGTCGTCGAGACCCCCGAGGAGATGCTCGTCAGGGCCCGTGAGTGGATCGCCGCGCACCCGCGTGCGCAGCAGCCCTGGGACGTCCGGGGCTACAAGATCCCCGGTGGCACCCCGGCCACCCCCGCGCTGGCGCAGATGCTGCCCGCATTTCCTGCGACGCTGCGCAAGCAGTTCAAGGGCGCGCCGATGCCGGCTCCACACCACATCC
>JBHELN010000253.1:0-7489 GCA_046263115.1 Pseudonocardiaceae bacterium
GTGCTCGGCAATCCTGCCTCCGCGCTGCAGGATTCTTTTTCCGACGGCCTGCTGGAGGGCCCCTGCTACACCCGTCCCGAGATCTGGCGTGGCCGGGAGGTCCCGGCCGTGCTGCGCTCAGGCAACCATGCCGCGATCGCCCGCTGGCGCCGGGACCGAGCTGTCGAGCGCACCGCGGTCCGGCGCCCCGATCTGCTGTCGGCATTGCCACCCGGCTCGTTGGACGGTGCGGACCGAGCTTTGCTTGAGGGGCTCCCCATCCCGCCGGGCTGATACCTGCCCGGTTTCCTTACACCCCGCGGCGTCTGGCACACTGAACCGGTTACCACAGCGCAGTGACGGAGCGGGTGGCCCCAGGGCGCAAGTCCCTACCGTCGCCCCAGCTGCTGTTCGCGCCCGCCAGGGCGCCCCACATTGTGCACAGCACTTGAAGACGAGGATGGACTTGGCGATGAACACCCTGGACGCCCTGGACGCGAAGTCGCTGCGGACCGACATCCCCGACTTCCGGCCCGGTGACACGCTCAAGGTGCACGTCCGTGTGATCGAGGGGTCACGCCAGCGGGTACAGATCTTCCAAGGTGCGGTCATCCGCCGGCAGGGCGCGGGAGCGCGAGAGACGTTCACCGTGCGCAAGGTGTCTTTCGGCGTGGGTGTGGAGCGCACCTTTCCGGTGCATACGCCGAACATCGCCAAGATAGAGGTCGTCACCCGCGGTGATGTCCGGCGTGCCAAGCTGTACTACCTCCGTGATCTCCGCGGTAAGGCAGCGAAGATCAAGGAAAAGCGTGAGACGCCGTCCGCGTCCTGATCCCTCGGCACCGGTCGCCTGCCGATAGCCTGAGGACGTGGCCCACCTGGCGCGCTCGACCGAACCCGCTCGCGACGACGAGCCCGGCGATTCCCGCGGCCCCAGCGTGCACCGGCATCGGCTGTCGAGGCGCAAGAAGGGCTCGTTCTGGCGCGAGCTGCCGATCCTGGTGCTCACCGCGCTGGTTCTCACCTTCCTCATCCAGACATTCCTGGCTCGGGTGTATGTGATCCCTTCGGCGTCGATGGAACCGACCCTGCATGGCTGCCCGGGATGCACGGACGATCGCGTGCTGGTCGACAAGCTGACCTATCGGTTCCGCAGTGCCAGACCGGGAGACGTGGTGGTATTCCGCGGCACCGACTCGTGGGGTAGTGAGTTCACCAGCCAGCGGTCGGACAATGTCTTGGTCCGCGGGCTCCAGCAGGCGGGTTCAGTGATCGGCCTGGCTCCACCCGACGAGCGAGACTTCGTCAAGCGGGTGATCGCGGTCGGCGGTCAGACCGTGAAGTGCTGTGATAAGCAGAACCGGGTCACAGTTGACGGCGTGGCGCTCAACGAGCCGTACGCGGTGTTTGCCGGGCACGAGCCGCAAGAGGACTTTGGTCCGGTCACGGTGCCGCAAGGCAACTTGTGGATGATGGGAGACAACCGCAACAACAGCGCGGACTCGCGACGGCATGTCGCTGATCAGCGCTCGGGCACCGTGCCAGTGAGCAATGTCATAGGTAAGGCTCGCGTGATCGTGCTGCCGTTATCTCGGTGGCAGAGCATCGCGGATCCTAACCCGCAGACGGCCAAGACGCTGGGCGCGCCGATGGCATCGACATCGTCAACGCCACTGGGGCCGCCACTCGGGCCGGTTGACCTGTCGCTGGGCGCTGGCGTCCTGCTGAGCTGGCCGGCGCTGCGAGGCGGTCAAGCCCTTCGGGAGCGGGTGACCGCCCGCCGGCGTGGCTGACCAGGAGTGCCAGTCGTGACGCGCAGCATCGGCGAGGTCTTGCCGCGACCACCGAGGGCAGTGGTGCGCAGAAACGGCGGCACCTGGACCCTCCAGTCGGTGCTGCACCGTAAGGGCCTGGGCCCGGTCGCCGGGGTGGATGAAGCCGGTCGAGGAGCCTGCGCAGGTCCGTTGGTGGTCGCGGCGTGTGTGCTGCGGCCGGCCGACGCCGATGCGCTGGCCGGGCTCACTGACTCCAAGCTGCTGACCGCGGCACGCCGGCAGCACTACTACGACCTGATCGTCACCAGGTCGGTATCCCGCAGAGTCGTCGTCATCCCACCTGCAGAAGTCGACGAGTTGGGCGTGCACGTGGCCAACCTGGAGGGCATGCGACGCGCAGTAGCCGGTCTTGCCGTGCACCCTGGTTATGTACTCACCGACGGGTTCCCGGTGCCCGGGCTGACCGCCCCCAACATGGCGGTGATCGGCGGCGACCGGGCTGCTGCCTGCGTGTCGGCTGCTTCAGTGCTGGCCAAAGTGACCCGCGACCGCATCATGGTCGATCTGCATGCGGTAATGCCCTGGTACGGCTTCGGCGAACACAAGGGCTACTGCACGCCAGAGCACAATGCGTCCCTGCTGGCGCATGGCCCGTGTACCGAACACCGGTTCAGCTACGTCAACGTGGTGCTGGCGGCGCGCGCGCACGGTCTGACCGTGTCCCCGCGGAGGCGCACCAGCCTGCTCCCGGCGGGATTTGGTCCAGAATGGAAAATTGCCGACTACGCGGCGGCACGGGCGGGAGGAGCCAGCATCCGATGAAGCGACTGACGCAGCACTCGATGGGTAACCCGCGATGAGTAACCCCCCGATGAGTACACCCCGGATGAGTACACCCCGGATGAGCCACCGATGAGCACTGAGGATCTCGAAAAGTACGAGACCGAGATGGAGCTGTCGCTCTACAAGGAGTACCGCGACGTCGTCGGGCAATTCGCCTATGTCGTGGAGACCGAGCGACGCTTCTATCTGGCCAATGCGGTCGACGTGCAGGCTCGTAACGCCGAGGGCGAGGTGTACTTCGAGGTGCGCATGTCCGATGCCTGGGTGTCGGACATGTCGCGGCCGGCCCGGTTCGTTAAGATCGTCCGGGTGCTCACATTCAAGGACGTCAACATCGAAGAGGTGGATAAACCAGACCTTAGGCTGCCCGAGGGCTCCCCGTTCGACGGCTGACTGCCCTACCGCCCATCGTCCGCACACCATGGCTGCGGCAGGGCGGGGCCAGGGAGGCTGCATCGCTCAGTGGATCACCGTCGACGAAGAGCAGATCGGCGTCATAACCCGCGCGCAGCCGGCCCTTGCGGCCGTTTCATCAGAACGCTCGGCCGCCGCACCGGGTGCTCGGCAGGGAACCGCCAGCTGCGGCAACACGGTGGTGAACTGCTTGTCACGGCGTGGAAACGATGCACGGTCACCATCAACCCACCATCAACAGGCAACGAGGCCGCCCGCGGACGGAGGTCGACCATGAGTGGGTCATCAAACAGTGAATCTGAGACCATCTCCGCGCAGCGACCCTGTGCATGCCGCACCGAGTCATTCCGATTCTGCCCTTGCTATTCAACGCGTACCTGGCAGCGTGGCGATCCGACGACCGACTTGCCGACGGCACCCGTCTGGCGGCCCTCGCGGCACAAGACTGTGAGCGAGGCCGCATGATTCATGAGCAGCAGGTGTCGTGAGCGCAGCGCACCCGGCGAGATACCGCGACTCGGCGATGCCCGTCTCGGTGTACTGGGTAGCGGTGCGGTATTGGGTAGCGGTGCGCGCGAACAGCTCAGTTAGCGCCATCAGTTCGTCAACGGCGAGCACGGCGGGCCCGGCGCAGCCCCTCAGCCGAGTCCTGGCTGGTGGCCCCCGGCGGCTACCCGCAGGAGTACGTCACCGCGGCACGAGGCGCCGATGGCAAGGTCCTGCTCACCGCCTACCCGTACTCGAAAGTCTGGTCTCAGGCGCCCTCCGGGGTGCTCAGTCCCGGGCACCCAAACCAGGCCAGGACGCTGTCGATTCGCGTCATGCGTCCGCCAGCGGTCCACCTGGCTCTGGGTCTCGCCGGGTGGCTGCGACGAGGCCTTCGCGGATAGCCGCTGCGAGTGCAAGCGTCGCGAAGACCTGCGCCATCGCGATCTCACTGCGCTCGCCCTCCGTTATCCGGGCGGTCGTGTCGGCACGAGATAGGGCATCCAGCGTTTCTGTGACGAACAGGTCATAGCTCACGGCTGGCTATCGGACCGCGCGTCCGGTTGGTTACTGTTCGCGTTGATGTAGTTACCAGCTGTGAGATCAGGGCCTCGAAACGCGGGCGTCGTGGCGTCGCGCAAACCGCTGCCTGCGCCAAGTGTGGCCTGGCGTTCGGTTTTCAATGCCGACCAGCGGTCGAACTCGGCGCGAACAGAAGTTCGTCGCGACACAGCAGCTGCCTCGCGCGCCAGGGCGCATCCGCGCTACCACACCGCGCTGACAGTTCCTCAGAACTGCTGGTGCTGTGCGCGCCAGTTGTCCACACCAGACCCGGTTATCCACAGCTTCGCCTACACCTGGTCGACCGCGACGCTGTGGCGCGGCAGCCTCAGGACCGCCAGATCACGAGTGACTGGGAGGTCAACATGGAGGCGGCGGCGCAGGCTGCGGATCGGCGCACCGACGAGCTGGGCAAGCGAGGCGAGGACGTGGCGGCGGAGTACTTGGCTGGCATCGGGCTCGTGGTGCTCTCGCGCAACTGGCGTTGCCGGGGTGGCGAAGTCGACGTGGTGGCGACGGATGGGCAACGTCTGATCGTTTGTGAAGTTAAGACCCGGTCGGGCACCGGCTACGGGGAACCGGCTGAGGGTGTGACAGCGACCAAGGCAGCTCGCATCAGGCGAGTGACGGCGGCATGGTTGCGAACGCATCGAGTGGGATGGTGCGAAATCCGCTTCGACGTACTGGCGGTGTTATGCCCGCCCGGCGGGCCGGTCACCGTGGAGCACCTGCAGGGTGCGTTCTGATGTCGCTGGCCAGCGCTTGGGCGGTCGCGCTACAGGGGGTGGACGGCGTCTTGGTGGAGATCGAAGCCCACATCGGTCCTGGCTTACCGGGTTTGCAGATGGTCGGCCTGCCTGATACCGCCCTGTCCGAAGCCCGGGACCGGGTGCGCGCCGCAGTGCTCAACTCGGGCCGGCGATGGCCGCCGCGCCGGATGACCCTCGCATTGTCGCCGGCCACCTTGCCAAAGGTTGGTAGCAGCTACGACGTAGCAGAGGTCAATATGAGACACTTCTAGCGTGACGCGATCAGCGGCTATCTACTGCCGAATCTCCCGAGACCGTGAAGGGGCCGGCCTCGGCGTCGAACGCCAAGAGCAGGACTGCCGTGAGCTAGCCGATCGGCTGGGCTGGACAGTAACCGCAGTGCACACCGACAACGACGTCAGCGCCTACTCAGGCAAGCCACGACCCGGATACAAAGCTCTACTGGCCGATTTGGAGGCCGGGCGAGCCGACGCAGTCCTCGCGTGGCACACCGACCGGCTGCACCGCTCACCGACGGAACTGGAGACCTATATCGCGGCCTGTGAGGTGCGGGGTGTGCCAACACACTGCGTCAAGGCCGGGGTGTTGGACCTGTCCACCGCATCCGGTCGGATGACCGCACGGATCACCGGGGCGGTAGCCAGACACGAGGTAGAGCACATGATCGAACGACAGAAGGCCGCGAAGCTACAAGCCGCGCAGGCCGGGAAGTTCCGCGGGGGCCGCCGGGCCTTCGGGTACGAGCGTGACGGGGTCACCGTGCGGCCCAGTGAAGCCGCTCAGGTGCTCGACGCAACCCGCCGGGTCCTGCACGGGGAAGCCCTCGGATCCATCGCCCGCGAATGGAACGCCCGGGCCGTTATGCCTTCGAGCTGGCGGGTCCCGTACCGGCGCATCGACTGGACTTCCATGTCGGTGCACGACCTGCTGGTCCGTGCTCGCAACGCTGGGCTAGTCGAGCACGAGGGCGAACCGGTCGCCAAGGCGGTCTGGCCAGCGATCGTCCCGGAGGACGAGTGGCGGGCGGTGCGTGTGCTGCTTTCTGATCCGTCCCGGCGCCACCCACGCAGCCTCGATCGCCGCTGGCTTGGTTCCGGCCTTTTTCTGTGCGGGCGCTGCGGCGACGGGACCACAATGCGCAGCGCGACCGTGGTCGGCAACCGCGCACGGCGGCGTGCGACTTACCGGTGCAAAGCCGGCCCGCACCTCGGTCGAGTCGCGGAACCGGTCGATGAGTACATCACGGCCTTGGTGATCGCGCGGTTGAACCGTCCCGATGCGGCGGGTTTGCTCCGCGAAGATGCCGGTATCGACACGCAGGCGCTTGGCAGCGAAGCGGCGGCGCTGCGGGTGCGCCTTGACGAGCTGGCTGGGCTGTTCGCTGCGGGTTCGGTCACCGGTACGCAACTCGCGGAGGGGACCGCGAAGATCCGCCAGCGCCTCACCGCTGTGGAGATCCAATTGGCTGCCGCGGTGGCGGGCTCTCCGCTGGAGGGTGTTGCGGACGCGCAGGATGTTGAGGGGGCGTGGTCTGCGTTGTCGGTGTCCCGGCGTAAGGCTGTGATCGACTGTTTGATGGTGGTGACGCTGCTGCCGGCGCCGCGGGGTCGTCGTCCGGGCGGGCACTATTTCGACCCGGACTCGATACGCATCGAGTGGCGGTAGTGGCGAACACCCCGGCCTAGCCCGCGCCGGATCAGACTGCACGACATCCGCCACACCTACGCCACGCTGTCGCTGGATAGCGGCATCACACCAAAGATCGTCAGCGACCGCATCGGCCACTCAGACCTCAGCGTGACCTTCCAGGTCTACGGCCACCGATCCACAGGCCACGACCGGGAGGCCGCCGAGCTGGTGGCCGCGCTCATCCGCCAAGCGCTGGACCTACCGAGCACACGGTAGCAACCGAGCCTGGTCACAGATCTGGTCACACGTGGTACAAAACGCCCCCCGAGATGATCTCCCGGGGGGTGTTTTTGCTAGTAGCGGGGGGCGGATTCGAACCGCCGACCTCTGGGTTATGAGGCTGTCAGCCGTGGTCTCACGCGATGCACCCGGTCTCATTTCGGCAGGTCATGCGGACCACGGATGATTCACTGCGTCCCACCTATTACGCCGCGTTCCGGTGAATCTCGTGACTAACTCGGTGACTAGACCAGCCGTGGCCAAGGTGAACCGGGTCGACGGGCGCGCCCAGTTCGCGTAGCCGATCTCACTGCACGGTGCGGCCTTGTTGATCAATAGCGCAGTGGACATACCGGTTCAGGTCACCTGGCATGATCAACACCTTCGGCTCGACAACGTGGCGGCCCAGGAGCAGCCGCTGACGGCATCGCTACAGGATCCGGCTTATAGGCCAGCTTGTCCGCCCCACGCGTTGCCACTAGGGTCAACGGGGGATGCAGCGGGGTTTACCAGGAGGAACGCTCTCGCTACTTCTCCAGGTTTCTCACAGCTTCTCAACGTTCGACGGCCCGGTGACGGCCCTGGGATTCGATCTTGCGCGCTGGGGCTGTGCGGCCTCCCGTCGATCTGGGGCAGCCCGACCACACGGCAGCCCGGGGGCAGCCCTCGACGGAACCTGCGCGTGCGTCATCTGGCTCTGCGCCCGGGCTGGCGTGTGGTAGCCCTCCGGGAGATCGATGGGATGCCATACCC
>JBHELN010000254.1:0-6959 GCA_046263115.1 Pseudonocardiaceae bacterium
GCCCTGCGTATCGTGTTGGGCAATCAGCTACGTCAGCTCCGGGAAGCAAGCGGAATCACTGCCGGAGCGGCTGGCCACGCGATCCGGGCGTCCCATGCCAAGATCAGCCGCATGGAGCTCGGACGGGTCGGCTTCAAGGAGCGTGACGTGGCGGATCTGCTCACCCTCTACGGCATTACCGACGAACAGGAGCGCGGAGCGTTTCTGGCGTTGGCCCGGCGGGCCAATGTGCCCGGCTGGTGGCATCACTACAGCGACATCCTGCCGAGCTGGTTCGAGATGTATCTCGGCTTGGAGCAGGCAGCCTCGGTCATCCGCACTTACGAACCCCAGCTCGTGCCGGGCCTGTTGCAGACCGAGGACGGCGCCCGTGCCGTCATCCAGCTCGGCAACCCGGATTTGAGCAGCGCCGACATCGATCGTCGAGTCGCACTACGGATGAAACGCCAGCGGGTCCTCACCCAGCCTGAAGCGCCCAACCTGTGGGGAGTGATCGACGAGGCCGCGTTATGGCGCCTCGACGGGCGCGCCGCGATGCGAAGCCAGATCCAGCATCTGATCAACATGGCTGAACTGCCCCACGTCACCCTGCAAGTGATGCCGTTCTACTCGGGTGCCCACGCGGCCGTTGGCGGCCCGTTCACGATCCTCCGGTTCTCTGAACACGACCTGCCCGACATCGTCTACCTCGAACAATTGACCAGCGCCCTATACCTGGACAAGAACGAGGACGTCCAGCACTACCTGGTAGTCATGGATCGCCTGTGTGTCCAGGCGAAGTCTCCCGCAGAGACGATCAGGTTCCTGACCAGCACCCTCAAAGAGACCTGACCGCGTCAAGGCTTCCGGGCCAGCCCGCCATACTGCGTGACTTCGGTACGGATGCCTATATCGCTGCGGTCAGGACGCCACAACGAACACGATACGACGCCCGGCTCCAGCAGCTCCAATCCGTCGAAGAAACGGCTGAGCTCCTCGCGGCTGCGAGTTTTGATCGGTGCCGCGCCGCTGGAATTGTAGTACTCAACGGACGTTCCTATCGCCTCCGCATGGACCTCCGCGGTGGGGTGAGAAATTGCGAGGTAACTTCCTGACGGCAACGCGTCTAGAAGCCTCTTGACAATGGCGTGCGCCTCGGTGTCATCGAGGACGTAATTCAGGATGCCCAACAGCATGAGTGCGACGGGCTGGCTGAAATCCAGCGTCTGAGCGGCCTGGTCGAGGATCTTCTCCGGGTCGCGCACATCGGCATGCAGGTAGTCGGTTTGGCCCTCCACGGTGCTGGTGAGCAGGGCACGTGCGTGCACCAGCACCATCGGATCATTGTCGACGTAGACGATGCGACACTCCGGCGCGGTCGCCTGGGCAACCTGATGGGTGTTGTTCACAGTTGGCAGTCCGGTGCCGATATCGAGTAGCTGGCGTATCCCAGCGTCTTTGACGAGATATCTGACAACCCGGACCAAGAAACCTCGGTCGGCGCGCGCGGAGTCGAGTAGGTCAGGAAAGATCGCCAGAACCTGCTCGCCGACCTCACGGTCTATCGGATAGTTGTCCTTGCCGCCGAGCAAATAGTCCCAAAACCGGGCGGGTTGCGGAATTGTGGTATCGATGTCCGGCGGGCGTGACCGTCCGGCCGTGGATGAACTGTCCGCCACGAGTCGCCTCCTGCCTGCGCCTGATCCCGACCTGAGCTCACTGTAGCTTCCACGCCGCGCGTCGAGCACTCTTTCGTGTGACGACATGCGTTGCGGCCGGGCCGACGTGAGCCGAGATCACGGACTGTGTGCGTTGACGACATATGTTGGCGCTGGCGGCCCACAAACCGTCATCATCGTTGCAAGACCGATCATCGTGTCCGTACAGTGATGTCGCATTTTCGCTAGCTCTGATTGCGCCGGCGGGCAATGCTGGAGGCATGTACCAGGACGTCGAGCGGTGCGTGCGAGCGGTCCAGTCCAAGGACGCGCGGTTCGACGGCTGGTTTTTCATCGCGGTGATCACCACCGGCATCTACTGCCGCCCGAGCTGCCCGGTGGTGCCGCCCAAGCCGGAGAACATGCGCTTCTACCCGAGCGCGGCGGCAGCGCAACTGGCCGGATTCCGCGCCTGCAAGCGCTGCCGGCCCGACGCCAGCCCGGGGTCTCCGCAATGGAACGAACGCGCCGACCTGGTAGCCCGGGCAATGCGGTTGATCGCCGATGGCGTGATCGACCGTGAGGGCGTGCCCGGCCTCGCTGCGCGGCTGGGGTACAGCATCCGGCAGATCCAGCGGCAGTTGCTCGCCGAGTTGGGAGCCGGACCGTTGGCGCTGGCACGCGCGCAGCGCGCGCAGACCGCGCGCGTGCTGATCGAAACCAGCTCGTTGGCGATGAGTGACGTGGCTTTTGCGGCGGGTTTCGCCAGTGTGCGAGCGTTCAATGACACCGTGCGAGAAGTCTTCGCCCTCGCCCCAACGGAGTTGCGCGCCCGCGCCGCCCGCCGCAACCCGCCCGTAACATCCGGATCGCTGGTGCTGCGGTTGCCGTTCCGGGCGCCGCTGTGCCCGGACAACCTATTCGGGCACCTGGCTGCAACCGCGGTGTCCGGGGTGGAGGAGTGGCGCGACGGGGCCTACCGCCGCACTCTGCGGCTGCCGCACGGTTACGGTGTCGTGGCCCTGCGACCGCTGCCTGATCACATCGACTGCCGCTTGGCCTTGACCGACCTGCGCGACCTGGCTACTGCCATCACCCGGTGCCGGTGGCTGCTCGACCTCGACGCGGACCCGGTGGCCATCGACGAGCTGCTGCGCAGCGACCCGCTGCTCGCGCCGCTGGCGGACAAGAATCCCGGCCGCCGGGTGCCCCGCACCGTCGACGCGGCGGAGTTCGCGGTGCGCGCGGTGCTCGGGCAGCAGGTGTCCACCAAGGCGGCCCGCACCCACGCCGGCCGGTTGGTGGCCGCCTACGGTGACCCGGTGAGCGATCCCGGGGGAGGCCTGACCCACCTGTTCCCCGCTGCGGTGACGCTCGCCTCGCTCGATCCGGCCGTGCTCGCCCTGCCGCGGACGCGCCTCACCACGCTCACCACCCTGTTCGGTGCGTTGGCTACCGGTGAGCTGGACTTGAGTCCAGCCAGTGACTGGCAACAAACCCGGGCTCAGCTTGCTCTGTTACCAGGTTTCGGTCCCTGGACCATCGAAACGATTGCGATGCGAGCGCTGGGCGATCCAGACGCTTTCGTGCCGACCGACCTGGGAGTCCGCCGCACCGCCCGTGACCTCGGCCTTCCGGTCAGCGCCCCGGGACTGACCCGCCACGCCGCTGCCTGGCGGCCTTGGCGCGCGTACGCCGTGCAGTACCTGTGGGCGTCCGGTGATCACGCCATCAATCGGTTACCAGCTTGAGGAGATAGATAACCCGTGGAAGATCGAGTGCACACCGTGGTGGACAGCCCGGTCGGCACGCTTACCCTCGTAGCCCTCGACGGAACCCTCGCCGGTCTCTACATGAACCTGCAGCGGCACCGGCCGATCGAAGAGGCATTCGGCGCCTCGGATCCCACGCCGTTCACCGAGGTGATCGAGCAGCTGGAGCAGTATTTCACCGCGCAACGGACCGACTTCGACCTGCCCGTGACACTCGTCGGCACCCCGTTTCAGCGCACCGTGTGGGCGGCGCTGCGGGAGATTCCCTACGGCGAAACGATGTCCTACGGCCAGCTCGCCGAGCGGATCGGAAGTCCCGGCGCGGCCCGAGCGGTCGGACTCGCCAATGGCCGCAACCCGATCGGCATCATCGTCCCCTGCCACCGCGTCGTGGGCGCTACCGGCAGCCTCACCGGCTACGGCGGCGGCCTGGAACGCAAGCAGTACCTACTCCAGCTCGAACGCCGCAACCACACCCCAGGTGCTCATCCAACGGCCAAAGAGGGGCTCAGGTACCCATAAGTGACGGCGCGGACCGGTTGCAGCGTGGTGGTCAAGCCCTCCGCACTGGCGTCCTGGATGGTTGTATTCGGGTGCCGCCGCGGCGAATGACCGTAGTGTGAGCAGTGGTGCTATTCGGCGGCCCCAGCCTGCGGGTGGCTCTCTCGCGGTGTTACTGGCGGCTCGGACCCGTGGCCTGCTGGACCGCCTACCGGTACGGCCACGCCCATAGCTGAGGACTCACGGAGATGACCACGACCAGCGACAAGTTGCCCCACTTGCCCTTTCCGCGGCCCGATGTATTGGATATCGCGCCGATCTACCGGACGCTGCAGGCGACCGCTCCCGTCACCCCGGTGCGCACCCAGGCCGGTGATGTGGCCTGGCTCGTCACCGGCTACGCGGAGGTCAAGGCGCTGCTTGCCGACCCCCGGCTCGGTCGCTCGCACCCGGAGCCCCAACGCGCCGCGCGGATCTCGCAGTCCGCGATTCTCGGGGGTCCATCCGGCGACGCCGCCACTGAGGCTGCCGACCACCTCGTGATGCGTCGGCTGTTGACCCCAGCGTTCTCCGCGCGTCGCATGCGCGTCCTGCGAGCACACGTCGCCGAGCTGGTCGAGACGTTGCTGGACCAGCTCGCCGAACAGGTGCCGCCAGCGGACCTGCATCAGGCGCTGTCCGTTCCGTTGCCAGTGCAGGTGATCTGCGAACTGCTCGGCGTGCCCTACGGCGACCGGGACCAGTTCCAAGTCTGGTCGGCCGGCGCCGGGCACGTGTCAGATCGCCAGGTTGCCACCGATGCGTTGGGTCAACTGTGCTCCTACATGCAGCAGCTGATCAGGCACAAACGCGCCCGCCCCGGTCAAGACCTGATCTCCGACTTGATCGCCGCGCAGGCTGATTTCCGCCACGGCGACGAGGGCATTGCCGAGGTGGCCGCCGCGCTGCTATTCGCCGGCTACGAAACCACCGTAACGCGCATTGACTACGGCACCCTGCTCCTGCTCACCCACCCCGACCAGTGCGACGCCATCCGGCGTGATCCTGAGCTGGTCGACAGTGCGGTTGAGGAGATCCTGCGGATGGCTACTCCTGCTGTCAGTGGCTTGCCCCGCTATGCCCACCACGACATCCACTTGGCGGGTGTGACGATCCGCACCGGGGACGCAGTGCTGCTGAGCGGCATCGTCGCCAACCGGGACGCCACCGCATTCCCGGAGCCCGACCGTTTCGACATCACCCGCGCCCCGAATGCGCACCTTTCGTTCGGGTATGGCCCCCGCTTCTGCATCGGCGCCAGCCTCGCCCGCCTCGAACTGCACGCCGTGTTCACCGCCCTACCCCGACGTTTTCCCGCTCTCGAACTGGCCGTCCCGCTCGAGGACCTTCATCTCCGTACCGACATGGTGATCGGCGGCCTCGCCGCGCTGCCGGTCACCTGGTGACCGGCGCGCCCCGCTAAACCATGTCCTCCAGTTGCTTACCCTTCGTCTCCTGCACGAATTTGAACACGAATAGCAACGAGAGCAGCGCGAAAATCGTATAGAGCCCGTAGGCCAGTCCGAGACTGATGTCAGCCAGCGCCGGGAACGTCGTCGAGACGATGAAGTTGCTGATCCATTGAGCGGCCGCGGCAAGGCCGAGCGCGGCGGCCCGGATCCGGTTGTTGAACATCTCGCCGAGCAGCACCCAGACCGTGGGACCCCACGAGATGCCGAAGAACACGACGAAGGCGTTGGCCGCGATGAGAGCGACCGTGCCGGCCTGGGCACTGAGCGACGGTTGCCCGCCGACCACCGGGGCGGTGCCGAAGACGTAGGCCAGCGTCGCCAGGCTGACGAACATGCCCGCCGAGCCGATCAGCAGTAGCCGACGCCGGCCGAGCTTGTCGATCACGGCGATCGCCACGAGCGTGACGACGATGTTGGTCACCGACGTCAATACTGTGATGATCAGCGAGTCGGCCTCGGTGAACCCGACCTGCTGCCACAGCGTTGACGAGTAATAGAAGATCACGTTAATGCCGACGAACTGCTGGAACACCGACAGCAGGATGCCCACCCAGACGATCGGGAGCAGGCCGAGAAACGGTCCCCGGAGGTCCTGGAAAGTCGATCGGGCGTCTTGCACGATGGTGCGGCTGATCTCGCGGATCCGGGCGTCGACGCCGGTTCTGAGCACCTGGGACAGCACGGCCCGGGCCTCGGAGGTGCGGCCACGGAACATCAAGTACCGCGGCGACTCGGGTATCTGCAGCGCGAGGATCCCGTACGCCAGCGCCGGAACGGCCAGGGTGATGAACATCCACCGCCAGGCCGCCAGCCCGAACCAGAGGGTCTTTGTCGCGCTGCCCGCGCTGGTGGCCAAAAAATAGTCCGACAGCAACGCGACGAAGATTCCGGAGACGATGGCCAGTTGCTGCAGCGAGCCGAGCCGGCCGCGGATCGACGCGGGCGCGATCTCCGCGATGTAGGCCGGTGCGATCACCGAGGCCGCACCCACACCGAGGCCACCGATGATTCGCCAGAAGGTGAGGTCGAATGGGGAGTAGGCCAGCCCGGAACCGATCGCGCTGATCAAGAACAGCGCAGCCGCGAGCACCATCACCCGGATACGGCCGATCCGGTCCGCCAACCTGCCGGCCAGCCAGGCGCCCACCGCGCAGCCCAACAACGCAGAGGCCACCACGAAACCGGTCAGTCCGGCGCCAATCCGGAACGTCTCGCGGATCGCGAGCACCGCCCCGTTGATCACCGCGGTGTCGAAGCCGAACAGAAAGCCGCCCAGGGCGGCCACCGCTGCCAGCAGGACAGCCCGCGCGATGTCGTAGCGCTCCGTCGTCGGATCGACCGATGTCATGGCTCTCCCCGTGGCGATCAGTCCGGGAATACCCGCGGCTGTCTGATACCTACCACGACCAGGCCCCACCCGTCGTCAGCCTGACGTCGTACCTCTCCTCCCGGCAGCGAGACATACCGGCGTCAGGAGGGCGCTCAAAACCCCGATTTGTCTCCCGGTTGAGAGGAGGGGGAGGGGGGCAAGCGGGGGG
>JBHELN010000255.1:0-5712 GCA_046263115.1 Pseudonocardiaceae bacterium
GCGTGACGACGCACAGTGCGAGCCGCTCCCCGGGAACCATCGAGGTGGCTTCGTTGATGAGCGCCCGGACCGGGGTGGTGCCGCGCGTGCCGATGATCTCGGCGCTGGTGATCAGCGCACCCAGCCAGTGCGAGATATCAATGAGTTCGCGGCCGGCGACGCCGGGGAATAGGTACTTGTTGCCGCCGGAGAAGCCAACGACCTCGTGCGGGAAGACGGGGCCGATGATGATCGTGAGATCGTGTTCCACCAAGGCGCGGTTGATCCGCACGTCGGCCTTCTGGTGCAGCATGCCGCTGGACAACTCGCCGATGCGGTCGGCCGGGATGGTGCCAACGTCGACGAAGGTGGCTGGGTCCCACCACTGGTGATTGCGCACGGTCGTGCCTGGGTAGCGCTGCTGCAGTCCAGCTTCGGGGTAGCCCAGGTGAGCGGCTAGCGCCGGCTGGGTCATCGGGGCGTGGGTGCCCAGCGCGACCAGGATGGTCAGCCGGGTGACGCGGCCGTGCACGGCGTGGTGGACCGCGGACAGCAGCAGGGGCAGCGGGCAGCTGCGGGTGCCATCAGGTACCAGGACGCAGAGGCTGCGCCCGTTGAGGTTGACCGTGTCAAGCTGTTCCTGGATAAAGCCTTTGATCTGCTCGTCGGAGAGCGTTTTGCTGGGCCCACCGACCTGGGCCGCGGCAGCCTGCCGCTGCTCGGGAGGCGCTGTCTCGGTCATCGTCAGCCTCCACGATTGGGTACGGCGGATGAGCCACCCCCGCGTTGCGATGGCGGACCGGTGTGCACATGATAGGGCGGTGGCTGTTCGCAGCGTTGCCGAGCTGTCGCTGCACCCGGACCGATTGCTACCCCCGGAGCCGGGCGTCCGGGCAATCGCCCGCCGGATTCACGACGCGGTGCGCGAGTTGCCGCTGATTTCCCCGCACGGTCACGTCGACCCGCGGCTGCTGCTCGATAACGAGCCATTCCCGGATCCCGCGACCCTGTTCGTCACGCCGGACCACTACGTGACCCGGTTGCTGCACGCCGACGGGGTCGACCTGGCGGCGCTTGGTGTCGGGCAGGGTCCGCTCTCGGAGGGCGCGGCGCGGGAGGTGTGGCGGCGACTGTGCGGGCGCTGGGACGTTTTCCGCGGGACCCCGGTGCGCTACTGGCTCGAGGCCGAGCTGGCGGACATCTTCGACGTCACGAAGCGCCCGTCGGCCGCGACCGCCGATGCGATCTACGACCAGGTGGCCGAGTGTCTCGGCGAGGACGCCTACCGGCCCCGCGCGCTGTTCGAACGCTTCCGCCTCACCGTCCTGGTCACCACCAACGACCCCTGCGACGACCTGGCTGCACACGCCGCGCTCGCCGCCGATCCAACCTGGACGGGGCGGGTGATTCCCGCGTTCCGACCCGACCGGTATCTCGAGCCGGCCCAATCCGGTTGGCCTGAGGCTGTCGCCCGGCTGGGCACGGCGGCCGATGTCGACACCGGTGACTACCCCGGCTACCTGCGGGCTCTGGAGCAGCGCCGGCGGTATTTCCTGGCCCACGACGGTCGTTCGGCCGACCACAGCCATCCCGACGTGCGTACCAATCCGCTGGATGCCGCCGAGGCGGCCCGCATCTACCGCGCGGCCCTAAGCGGCCAGGCCACCCTCGGGGAAGCCGTGGCGTTTCGTCGGCACATGCTGGCGGAGATGGCGCGAATGTCGTGCGACGACGGGCTGGTGATGACCTTGCACCCGGGCGTGCGCCGCAACCATCACCGGCCGACGTTCCAGCGGTTCGGCCCGGACACCGGCCACGACATCCCGATCCGCATCGAGTTCACCGACGCGCTGCGGCCGCTGCTTGAGCGATTCGGCACGTACCCGGGTTTCCATCTGGTTGTGTTCACCCTTGATGAGACGGTCTGGTCGCGTGAGTTGGCACCGTTGGCCGGGTTCTACCCGTCGGTGTATATCGGTGTGCCGTGGTGGTTTCTCGACGCGCCTGACGCCCAGCGCCGGTTCCGGGTGGCGGTGACCGAGACCGCGGGGTTCTCACGGACCTCGGGCTTCGTCGACGACACCCGTGCGTTCTGCTCGATCCCGGCCCGCCATGACCTGTCCCGGCGGATCGACGCCGGCGTGCTGGCCCAGCTCGTCACGGAGCACCGGCTCCCGGAAGATGAGGCCGTGCAAACCGCGGTCGAGCTCGTCAGCACGCAGCCGACCACGGTGTTCAAACTGTGAGCCGCAATGAGCTGTCCCGCCGTGCCGGAGTGGGACGGGCCGCGGCGCCCGTCCGGCTGGTCCATCTCGGGCTGGGCAACTTCTTCCGGGCCCACCAGGCCTGGTACACCGAACACGCTCCGGACGCCGAGACATGGGGCATCGCCGCGTTCAGCGGCCGCAGTCGCACCCTGCCGGACAAGCTCACCGCCCAGCAGGGCCTGTACACGCTGGTGACGCGGGGTGCCGAGGGCGACCAGTTCGAGGTGATCAGCAGCCTGTCCGCCGCGTACGCGGGCAACGACCACGACACCTGGCTGCGTCTGCTCAGCTCGCCGGAGGTCGCTGGTGTCACCGTGACCGTCACCGAGGCCGGATACGTGCGCGGCCGTGATGGGGGTCTTGACCGCGACCGCCCGGAGGTCCGCGAGGACGCAGACACGCTGCGCCGCGACCCGACCGCGCTCGTGCGGACGGCTCCCGCGCGCCTGCTCGCCGGGATCGCCGCCCGGCGCCGGGGCGACGCCGGGCCGCTTGCCCTCGTGCCATGCGACAACCTGGCCGGTAACGGCGCGATTGCCGCCCGGGTCGTGCGCGACATGGCGGAGATGGTCGATCCGCAGCTCACCGCGTGGCTGGATGAGCAGGTCTCGACCGTCACGACGATGGTCGATCGGATCACCCCGTGCACCAATCCCGAGGACCTGGCGATCGTGGCGAAAGTCACCGGCCGCGACGACCGCGCGCCGGTCGCCACCGAACCGTTCGCTGAGTGGGTGCTCAGCGGCGCGTTCCCTGCTGGGCGGCCCCGCTGGGAGGACGCCGGGGCCATCATCACTGATGACATCGGCCCGTTCGAGCAGCGCAAACTCTGGCTGCTTAACGGCGCCCACTCGTTGTTGGCCTATGCGGGCTCGATCCGCGGGCACGCCACCGTCGCGGAGGCGATCGCTGACGACACCTGCCAGGGCTGGGTGAAGCAGTGGTGGGCCGAGGCGTCGCCGCACCTGAGCCTGCCCGCCGCCGACGTCGGCGCTTACTGCCTTGCGCTTGTCGAGCGTTTCGCCAACCCGCGGATGCACCACCGACTCGACCAGATCGCCGCGGATGGCTCGCAGAAGCTGCCGGTGCGCATCCTGCCGGTCCTGCGCCAAGAACGGTCCGCCGGGCACATGCCGCCCGGTGCTGTACTCGTGCTGGCCGCGTGGGTGTGCCACCTGCGCGGCCTCGGCGCCCCGGTCCACGACGCGCGCGCCAAGGACGTGGTGCCCCTCGCGGCTGGGCCACTGCCTGATGCCGTGCGACGTGTCCTGGGCGCCCTCGATCCCGCGGCCGGCGCGGACGACGCACTGGTGGCGGCGATCGTCGCTGACGCCGAACGATTCGAGCACCAGAGAGCGCCGTGACCTCGGCGCCGCGACCACCCGCGCAGGTCGTCATCGGGCTCGACGTCGGCACGACGGCCGTAAAGGCGGTGGCCTTCGGGCTCGCCTCAGCCTGGCGCCGCATGGCCATCCGCGAGTACCCGCTGCTGGAGCCCGCCCCTGGCCGGCATGAGCAGGACGCCGAGACGATCCTGACAGCTACCACCGCGGCATTGGCCGAGTGCGTCGACGCCGTCGGTGACGCCGAGGTGCTGGCCATCTCGCTCAGCGCGGCGATGCACGGGCTCATCGCACTTGACGCGACCATGCGTCCGATCACCCCACTCGTTACCTGGGCCGATTCGCCCGCTCGGGACGAGGCGAGGTCGTTGCGCGAGTCCGGGATAGCCGCCGAGCTGCACCGGCGCACCGGCACGCCGGTGCACCCGATGACACCGCTGACGAAACTGATGTGGTTCTCTCGTCATGATCGGCAGACCTGGGCCGCCGCTCGCTGGTGGGTCGGTCTCAAGGACTACTTGCTCTGGGAACTGACCGGCACGCTGACCACTGAACTGTCCTCCGCCGGTGGCACCGGGATGCTCAGCATGGCGACGCGCACGTGGAGCCCGACGGCGCTCGAGCTCGCCGGGATTTCGGCCTGGCATCTACCACCGATCCTGCCGACGACCGCCACGCTCAAGCTCGCAGCGGTGCCAGCCATCCGGATTGGGCTACCCGCGGGCACGCCGGTGGTCGTTGGCGCCGCCGACGGCCCACTGGGCAACCTCGGCACTGGTGCGATCTCGCCCGGCGTGGCGGGTCTGTCGCTCGGGACGAGTGGGGCCGTGCGCACGGTCGTCCCCGAGCCGCAGGTCGACGATCGGCACACGCTCTTCTGCTATGCGCTGACCGAATCGGCCTGGGTAGTCGGCGGGGCAATCAGCAACGGCGGACTCGTCGTGCGCTGGGCCGGCCGGGCGCTCGCCCCGGACCTGCTTGGCCAATCCCTCGAGCAGCACCACGACGAGGCGCTGCTCGAGCTCGCCGCGAGCGCACCCGCCGGCAGCGACGGGCTAGTGATGCTGCCCTACCTCGTGGCCGAACGCGCCCCACTGTGGGACCCCGACCTTCCTGGTGCGGTCCTCGGCCTGCGCGTGGAACACACTCGAGCCCACCTGGTGCGCGCGGCCGTCGAGGGGGTCTGCCTGCAGCTGCGCGCCATCCTTGACCAGCTCGACCGGCTCCGGCCGGTCACCGCCGTGCGGGCCACCGGCGGCACCTTCCGATCCGCGCTGTGGCGCGAGGTGATGGCGGCCGTGCTCGCCCGCCCACTTTTTGTGGTCGGTGACGCCGAGGACACCGCGCTCGGCGCCGCCATATTGGCGCTGTTGGCCCTCGGTCACGCGTCGCGGCTCGGCGACGCCGCGGCCCAGCTCCCGCCGCCCGACGCCCAGGGGGCAGCACCCGTCGAGGCAGGTCCTGAGCTTGTGGCCACCTACACGCAGCTCCGCGCCTCGGCGCCTGGGCTCATCGGCGCGCTCGCTCCCGTCGCGGGGGCGCTGATCCCGGCCACGCCCGTGACGAACGCATCCGCGCCACCGGATACGGGCGGCCTCGCACGCCCGACCCGGGCAATCGGGGCACCGCAGACTGCATCGATCGCAGGTGTCAATGAACGCGAATAATGGGCTAGCAACCGGGTGATGTTGCCGGAGGGCTGTCGACCGTTACTAGGTTCAGGCATCATTCGACCAGGCATGCTGGCCGTCGCGGTTCGCAGCCAGCGCAGCCACACCGCGTCGAGACCAGGGGTGGCTAAGGCAGGGAGTCCAATGGCAACGCGGGCGATCCCGGGCCGTGATCGACCTGGCCACGCGACGTCGGGAGGCGCGTGCTGGGCCTAGTCCCCCCGCGCTGCTGGCCCTGCTCGAGGGCGGGGTGCGGCCGGCGATTCTCGTCATCGTCGCCTACTCGGTGATCAACATGGTGATCCAATCGCTGATCCAGCCGAAGTTCGTCGGTGACACGGTGGTACTGTCGGCGACGCTGACATTCCTGTCCCTGGTGTTCTGGTCTTACGTACTCGGACCACTCGGAGCGCTGCTTGCGGTACCGCTGAGCCTGTTCACCAAGGCCCTGCT
>JBHELN010000256.1:0-2739 GCA_046263115.1 Pseudonocardiaceae bacterium
CTCGGCGGGTTCGCGGTCGAGGCGGTCGGCGTGGCGACCGGCTTCCCGTTCGGGACCTACGACTACTCCGGCCAGCTCGGCCCCAAGCTCCTCGGCGTCCCGCTGATCATCCCGCTGGCCTGGACCTGGATGGCCTGGCCCGGCTGGCTGGCGGCGGTGCGGCTGGCGCGGGGCACACCGGCCCGGATCGTGCTGGCAGCCGCCGGGCTGGCGGCCTGGGATCTGTTCCTCGATCCGCAGATGGTCGCCGAGGGCTACTGGACGTGGCGGGCGCCGACGCCGGCGCTGCCCGGTGTCCCCGGCGTCCCGATCGGCAACTACCTGGGCTGGTTCGGCTTCGCGCTGGCACTCATGGCCGTGCTGGCCGTCGCCGCCGGGGCACGCGCATCCATACCGAAGGCACAGGATTGTCCCATTCTGGTGCTCTGGTTGTGGACGTACGCTTCCTGCGTGCTCGCCCACGCCGTCTTCCTGGGTCTGCCCTGGTCAGCGCTCTGGGGCGGAGTGATCATGGGCGCGGTAGTGCTCCCGCTGGCGGCGCGGAGGGGCCGCAGATGAGATGACATGCATCGGCCGGTCACGGTCGGTGGGTTGAGTCGAGGTGTACGCCGTTGGTGGTCTTGACAGCCAGCGGGTTCGGGGGGCCTCCTCAGCTCAGACGCAGCACATTCTCTGCGTTGGACATCGATGGTCACGGAGCTTGAGGAGGTCCCGATGGCAATCGTAGGCGGCCTGGACATCCACCGGAAGCAGCTGACATTCGACTGGGTCGACGAGCAGAACGACAAGTGGGAACGCGGCCGGATCAGCCCGGCTGACCGGGAGCATCTGGCCGGCTGGCTGACCCGGTTCGACCCGGTAGTGACCGGGCCGGTGGCGTTCGCGATGGAGGGCTGCACCGGCTGGCGGTACATCGCCGAAGAAATGGCCAAGGCCGGCGTGACCGCGCATCTGGCAGAGCCGGCCGAGACGTCCGCGCTGCGCGGCCCGAAACGGCGGGCCAAGACCGACAAGGCCGACGCGAAACTGCTCCGCGAACTGCTCGCGACCGGTCGGCTGCCCGAGTGCTACATCCCGCCGGCGCAGGTCCTCGAGTGGCGGGCGCTGCTCGAGCTCTACCAGGACCTACGGACCCAGCACACCGGCTGGGCACAACGGGTCCAGGCGGTCTGTTTCCACCAGGGCACCACCGCTCCCGGGCAGGCCGGGATCGTTCGCGGCGACCGGGCCCGGCTCCAGGCGATCGTCGACGAGCAGTTGTCGATCGTCGGCCGGCTGCAGGTCAACACCGCACTGGCCATGATGGACACACTCGCCGATCACCTGGAGCGGCTGCGGCGCCGGCTGCTGTCGACCGCCCGCGGGGTGAAAGGCACCCGGGCGTTGATGCACGACATCTACGGCGTTGGGCCGCTCAGCTCGCTCGCGTTGTGCGCCTGGCTCGGCGGCGCCGACCGGTTCTCCTCCTCACGTAAGGCGGTCCGGTTCGTCGGCCTCGACATCACCGTGCATTCCTCCGACGGCAAAAGCAGCCCCGGCCGGCTCTCCCGGCAAGGACCGGAGGTGCTGCGCTGGCTGCTGTTCGAAGCCGCCAAGACCTCCGCCCGCGCCGGCGCACCCGGCTATGGCTACTACACCCAGGTCAAAGACCGCTACGACGCGAACCGGGCTTGCCTGTCGCAGGCTCGCCGGATCGTCCGGCAGAGCGCGCACATCCTGACTGGGCTCGGCGACGACGCGTTCACCATCGTGGCCCAGCCGAGAGCACCGACCACCATCGCCCGCTGAACCACGACGCGGATACCCGGGACGAGGACCGGCAGTCCGCCGTCACCGATGACGGGCACCAATCGCGGCCAGTTCCCTCAGACGCACTGTCAGACCGCGCCACCACCGGCTCACCGCCGATGACCGCGGACGGCCCAATGAGACTGAGCGGCCGCACCCCGGCAAGGGGGCCATCCGATCAATCATCATGTCGCGGACGTGAACCTCGTCCGACGGCCATAGGTAAGTCTGGCTGCCACCTCGCCACCCACCCGCACGGCAACCGCGAGCGACCAAACACCAACCCCAGGAGCCGCCGGCGCACAAGACCACCATCGCATCCGAACTCGCCACAGCCCGCTGCAGCGAGGCAATGCCGCACTGCCCCAACCACTTCAACAACGACGAAAATCATCCCTGGACAGATGCCCGCATGCAGGTAAGTGCGTCGCGGGAGCACCATGAGCAGCAAGGCGCTCCGTCATTGAAACTAGCCTCGTGCCTGGCCGAACAGTCGAGCCAGCGTATCGTCCATCCAGTAGACGGCTCCGCCACGCTCGGGGTTGTCCCACTTCCAGCACCACTTACGGCCGGCGGCGACACAGTGGCGGCTCGGCCACGCCAGCACGCCGGCGACGCCATGGGCACCGTTCGGGATGTGGTGGAGCCGGGCCAGTTCCTCGCCGTAGTACCGCTCACCCGGTTCGTCAATGAGGGTAGAAAACATGGCCTTGGCGCGTGGGCTGAATTTGGCCCACACCGTCGCGGCGAGTTCGAAGTCGTCCGGTCCCCACTCGACCGATTCGACCGACTCGAGCTCGGCGCTGAGATCGTGCTCGTCCGACCTCTCACCGGCGGGCGATCCCAGCCATCTGCCGTACATGGCATAGAACTCGGCTAACCGGTCATGCGGCACCTTCACGGAAATATCCAACATGCTCACCTCCACACTGAGATAGCTTGGAGGTATGT
>JBHELN010000257.1:0-10765 GCA_046263115.1 Pseudonocardiaceae bacterium
GGCGGCCGCGATCCGGACCGCAATTGGTGATCACACAGTGGTCACCGCACCCAAAGGCGCATTGGGTCATCTGCTCGGGGCCGCGGGTGCAGTCGAAGGACTGGCCTGCGTGTTGGCGCTGCGAGACGGTGTCGTTCCACCCACGCTGAACCTGGAGGACGCCGACCCTGGGGTCCAGCTCGACGTCGTGACCGGCTCGGCCCGAGAGGTGCAGTTGACCGCCGCCGTCAATGACTCCTTCGGATTCGGCGGGCACAACGTGGCACTCGCCTTCACCTCGGCGTGACCACCTCGCCGGCAAGGCACCGCTCTCAAGGAGACCATCCGATGACAGCTCTGGCCCACCGTTCCCGCGCAGCGACCCGCTCCGAAAGCGGCACTGTCGGCCAGTCCGGCAATGGGCAGGTCGCGGACCCGCGCGACCCCGAACGCCGGCTGAAGTGCCTGTTCGATCCCGCCACGCTGGTGTCCCTGCATCCCCGTGACAGCAGTGGGGCATTCGCCGCGCGCGGCCGCATCGACGGAGCGAAGGTGATCGCCTACTGCACGGACGCCACCACGATGGGCGGCGCGATGGGCTCTGAAGGGTGCCGGCACATCGTGGAGGCCATCGACATCGCGATCCGGGAACGATCGCCGGTGATCGGGTTGTGGCACTCCGGTGGGGCGCGGCTCGCTGAGGGAGTGGAAGCTCTCGACGCCGTCGGCCAGGTGTTCGCCGCCATGGTCCGGGCCTCCGGGCGGGTGCCGCAGATCTCTGTGGTGTTGGGGGCTGCCGCAGGCGGAGCAGCCTATGGTCCCGCGCTCACCGATGTCGTGATCATGGCACCGGAGGGGCGGGTATTCGTAACCGGACCGGACGTCGTGCGCAGCGTCACCGGTGAGCAGATCGATATGGAAGCGCTCGGTGGTCCCAGCGCACACGGCAAGAAATCCGGTGTGGCGCATGTGGTGGCCGGCTCCGAGCCCGACGCCTTGCTGCGGGCTCGCCATATCGCGGGACTGTTCGCCCGCCCTGGAATGTTTGATCTGCACTCACTAGGTGAAGAGATTGACCTGTCCGACTACCTGCCCGCGGAGCGTCAACGCGCTTACGATGTTCGTCCGTTGGTGCATGCCGTGCTGGATGGAGCCGATCCGGATCGGGCCGATCCGACTGGAGGGTTCGCCGAACTGCAGCCGAAATGGGCTCCCAATGTCGTGGTAGGGCTGGGCAGGCTCGCCGGTCGGACCGTGGGCGTGATCGCGAACAATCCATTGCGGTTGGGCGGGTGTCTCGACTCGGCGTCGGCGGAGAAGGCATCGCGTTTCGTGCGGATGTGCGACGCTTTCGGCGTGCCGCTGCTCGTTCTGGTCGACGTGCCCGGGTACCTGCCGGGGGTCGGTCAGGAATGGGACGGCGTGGTGCGTCGCGGCGCCAAGCTGCTGCACGCCTTCGCTGAAGCGATCGTTCCCCGGATCACCCTGGTCACTCGCAAAGCCTTCGGCGGCGCCTACATCGCAATGAACTCCCGGTCGCTGGGCGCTACCCAGGTCTTCGCCTGGCCCGATGCCGAGGTGGCCGTAATGGGCGCCAAAGCCGCGGTGGGCATCCTGCACCGCAGGGCCCTGGCCGCAGCGGCGGAAGACGAGCGCGAGGCCCTGCACGCCAAACTTGCCGAGCATCACGAGCAGATCGCCGGTGGAGTGGACCGTGCGGTGGCGATCGGAGTGGTGGACGAGGTGATCAAGCCCTCGCAGACCCGCCGGCGTCTGGCCGAGGCGCTCGCCGCCGCCCCTGCGGGCCGTGGCTCGCACGGCAACATCCCGCTGTAGTAGGTGGCTCTTCAAGGCCGGCCAACTCCCCGGGTGGCCGGCCTTGAAGAGTTACCACATCAGCAGGCCCCCAGCAGGTTCGCAGTCGGCGCGCTCGGGCCCAACCGCAGCCCCTCGCCCTGCCCGATCAGTGGGTAGGACACCCACCAGTGCAGGCATCTCACCGGCAGCTCGGGCGGGGCGTCAGCCGGGTTCTGCACGCTGGTGAACGACGTCAGCGCGACGAACCCGCCGCCGATCCGCGGCTCCAAGCGATGCACCACCATGCTGCCCTCCAGGGTGGACCGGTACTGGGCGCGCCAAGCCGCCTCGCTGGTGTCCCGGGCCCATTGCGGGATGACAGCGCTGCGCCACAACTTGTAGTCACCCGCATTGATAGCGTCGAAGTACCTCTGGAGGACTGTCCGGATGCGATCGGCATCTGGATTCAGCGCCACGTCCTCGACCATTACAACGGTGGGCGGACCTGGCTCCGGCTGTCTGGGCGGCGCGTTCTTTCTGATTAAGCCACCGAGCGAGTTGACGCTACCCACCCCGGCGACCGGCCGCTGATCGCGCAGCAGGAACCCGACCCCGGCCGCGCCGGCCAGCACCATCACACGAGCAGAAAGATCCATCCGCGCTGAGCGACCCGCCGTGCCACCCGGGCAGCCTACGCGCCACCGCTGACCCCGACATGTCTCCATGTCGGGGTCACGGGCCACGAAGTGCTCAGCCTACGCGGTGCAGCCAGGTGACGGGGGCGCCGTCGGCGGCACGACGGAAGGGCTCCAGTGCGTCGTCCCAGGCAGCGCCGAGAACCTGGTCGAGCTGGTGCGCGAACGACTGAGCGTCCCGCGCGGTAGCGGCCAGCGACCGCAGCTGGTCCTCACCGACCACGATGTCACCGTTGGCGCTAGTGCGAGTCCGCCATAACCCTAGCCCTGGCACAAAGCAGAACCGCTCGCCATCCAGCCCCGGGCTGGGCTCCTCGGTCACTTCGAAACGCAGCATCGGCCACGCCCGCAATGCGCCGACTAAAGCGGCCGCGGTGCCCGGCTTGCCAGACCACTCGCATTCGGCGCGCAACTGCCCAGGCGCCGCTGCCTGCGCGGTCCACAGAAGTTCGACCTTGGTCTGTAAGACACCCGCCACCGCCCACTCGACATGCGGGCATACCGCAGACGGCGACGAGTGGACATAGATGATGCCACTAGTGCTCATGTGGTGCCTCCGCTGATCGACGAGGAGCGTCTTCCCCTACGTCCTCATGATCATCGACGAAGTACCGTCACTCATTGTGCCCGCTCCAACCGTTGGCGCGCCAGCGAGGGAGCGTGTGTCGTGGGAAACAGGTTCAGTGGCTATGGGCCCCCAACGCTTCCGAGGCACGCACTGTGTCAACCAACCCGGTGCCCTTATCGAACGATGTCGAGTACCCGCCTATCTGCTGGTAAGGCGCGCCATTGGAATAATGCAACGCGGTGGATTTCAGCACTCTCTCGATCTCGGCGGGTGTCGCGGTGGGGTCGGCCTGGAATAGCAGTGCCACGATCCCAGTGATCTGCGGTGCCGCCATCGACGTGCCACTGAGTGTGTTGTAACTGCCCACGTCAAGAAGTCCCGGGCCACTTTGCGGCTTGAGTCCAGTAGAGCAGATCGGTAGGTAAGCGCGGCAGGCTCCGACAATGTTCTCGCCTGGCGCGGAGATGTCTGGCCAGGTCGATGCGTCGGTCTTCGCGCCCCGGGAAGAGAACTTCGACACCGGGCCGCTGCGGGTACCCGTACCTTGGTCGTTATAGGAAGCCACCGAAATGATCCCGCCGGTCGGGTCCTGGGCCGGCGGATTGGTCAGGCTTTTCGAGCCGTCTCCGCCGTCGTTGCCCGCGGCCCACACCATGACTACGCCCTGCTTGACCAGCTCACGCTGGAGCTTGACCGTCGCCGAATTCGGGTCGAACGTACCCCCACCCTCCGGACCGTAGGAGTTGTTTACCACCCTGATCGGCGGGCATTGTGCGGGCAATACCGAGTCGCCGCACGGCTTGGCATGGTGCTCCAGCACCCAGTTCAATGCGGCATCGGCACTGAGGATCACCACAGCGGAGCCGGTGGACAACGAGACGATACTGGCTCCTGGCGCTGCCCCGGACACCTTGGTGCCATCGCTCAGCGTGACACCGCGACCAGCGGCGATGCTGGATACGTGGCTGCCGTGGCCGCCGACGGACAACGTGTCGGTATCGACACTCCTGGGCATATCCACGATGCAATTCGTGTCCGGATTGGACTCGTCGAGGCACACGCTCTTCAGGCTGCGTACGACCTTGCCGCCGGCGAACGCGGGATGTGTGGGGTCGATCCCGGAATCGATGATCGCAACGCTGACCCCGGAGCCATCCAGTGCAGCGCCGTTCGCCCCGGTCAACGTCTGCTGGGCCTCTAGGCCACGAGTGGCCAGCAAAGAGGTCGAGCGGGTGGCCACCTGGGTGGGCACCGCGTGCACCGCGATAGGCTGATCACCTTCCAGGTAAGTGACACCGGGTTGGGCGCGGGCCGCTTCGATCTGTGGCTTGGTCGCTGAGGCGACCACCACGCCGATCTCACGGAAAGTGGTGACCTGACGCATCCCAGTGGCAGCGACTGCCCGCTGGGCGTCGGCAAGGGTCGCGCCGTGCACCATCACCGGCAGCTGACCGGAGACCGCCGACAGCAAGTGACCCGCCAACGACGGTGACAGCGGCACGAGTGCCGGCTCCGCACTCGCCGGCATGGCGGCCAACGAACCTCCGGCGACCAGTCCGCCGACCAATAGCCCGGTCAGCAAACCCCGTCGAGGCATGAACCCTCCCTGTTCTGTACTACGAGACGTACAGTAATCAGTGAACACTCAGCGCGCACGGACGTCAACGCTAAGCAATCATCTGGGCCGGTGGCCGGTTTTTCGGCAGCCATGAATCGAGACGCCTGTGCGCCGGATCGGTTGCGTTGTGCGCCGGGACAGTGACGGTTACTACAGGGTTCAGCCGCCTACTACAGGGTTCAGCCGCGGCTCATCGATCGATTCGGCCGCCAGGTGGCCGCCAGCAGCACCGCGGCACCGAGCACACCCACTCCGACTACGACGGCCAGCCCGACCGGGCCGGCTACTGCTATTCCCAGCAGCCGATCCACCGACGCTGCACCCGGTCCGAGCAAGCCGATCGCCGCACACACAGCGCCGATCATGAGGACGTACTCATAGCCTTCCTTGAACACGAAAAATCCGTTGACGCGGTGATGAGTGATCCCGGCGACCACCATGGTGCCGACGACGAACGCCGCCGCGAGTGGCGTGAGCAGCCCGATCGCCAGCGCGGATCCGGCGGCCAGCTCCCCCACCCCGGACAGCGCGGCGTGCAGCTTGGGCGGTCGCAAACCTAGCGAGCCGAACCAGCGCGTCGTGCCGGCCAAACCGCCACCGCCCCACACATGGTTGTACCCGTGTGCCACCACCGTGAGGCCCACCACCACCCGCAACAGCACACTCGCGACGTCGACCGGCGTCATCACGCCTCTGTGCTGACGTCGCACAGCGGATGCAAGGCCTCCAAGAGGTCATCGATTTGCTCGGGCGCGCCGGGTGAGGCGAACAACGAGCCCTGGCCGGTGTCGCACCCGGCCGCGCGGAAGCGCCCGTACTGCGCGGGTGTCTCGATACCCTCCGCGGTGACCGTCAGGCGCAAGGCGTGCGCCAGGTCCACCAACGCGGCCACGATCCGCTGATCCACCAGGCCCGACGGAGATTGCAGCCCCATCGCGAACGAACCCGCCAGCTTCAGCTCACGCAGTGGCAGGCGGCGCAGGTCGGGAATGTTCCAGTAGCCGGTGCCGAAGTCGTCGAGAGCGATGCGCACGCCCATGGCATGCAGTTTAGTCAACATCGTGAGCGGCCCCGCCCCGTCGCTCATCAGAGCCTGCTCGGTGAGCTCGAGTTGCAGGCTGGCGGGCTCCAGGCCGTTATCCACCAGGATCTCCGCGACGTCGGCCACCAGGGCCGGCTCGTAAAGCTGCCGCGGCGCGAGATTGACGCTGATGAAGGGCGCAGCAGCACCGAATCTGTCCACCCATGCTCGTGCCTGCTCACACGCCCGGACGAGCACCCAGCGTCCGAGCTGCACGATCGACCCGCTCTCCTCGGCGAGATCGATGAAGCGTTCCGGTCCGAGCACGCCGAACGTCGGATGCCGCCACCGCACCAGCGCCTCAACGCCGATTAACGAGCGATCCCGCAGCCGGAACAGCGGTTGGTATTCGACAAAGAACTCGCCACGCTCCACCGCGGCGAGCATGGTTGCGGTCAGGGTGAAACGAACGACCTCGCTTTCGTTGCGGTTCCGATCGAAAACCGCATACCGAGCCTTGCCGTCCGCTTTCGCGCGATACATGGTGATGTCGGCAGCCTGCAGGAGATCCTCGGGGTTGGTGTCAGCCACGGGCCGCTCGACGACACCGATGCTCGCAGTCACCGTCAGCTCATGTTTACTGACCTGAATCGGCTGTGCCATGGCGGCCAGCACCTTATCGGCCAGCGCGACCACGTCACGCTCTCCGGCAGTGCCCTCAACGATAATGACAAATTCGTCGCCACCCATTCGCGCCACCAGCTGCCCTTCGCAACAGCATTGGGTCAACCGAGCGGCGACGGTTTTCAGCAACTGATCGCCGACGTCGTGTCCTAAACTGTCATTTACCACCTTGAACCCGTCGAGGTCCAGAAAACATAACCCAACCCGGCGCCGACCAGCCGGCCCAGCGAATATCTGAGCCAGCCGTTCGGTCACCAGTTGCCGGTTGGCCAGCGACGTCAGTGGGTCGTGGTAGGCCTGGTGCTCCAGCTTGGCTTGCAGATGACGCCGTTCGGACACGTCTTCCAGCATCGCCACCTGGTAAGCGGGTTCGTTATTCTCATCGCGCACCAGCGACACCGTCAAATGGCTCCAGATCTCACCACCGTCGGAGCGATGGAAACGTTTCTCCATACGGAAGTGGTCCCGTTCACCGCGAACCAGCTCCGCATAGGTCTCCCACACGCTGAGAGCGTCGTCCGGGTGAATCATGGCGCTGACGTTGAGCTGCGTGAATTCCTCGAGACTGTAGCCGAACATCTTTTGCAGCGCCGGGTTCGCATCGGTGATGTTGCCCTCCAGATCACCGATCCCAATCCCGATCGCCGCTTCGGTGAACATCGCGCGGAACTTCGCCTCACTCGCCGCGAGAGCCTGTTCAGCCTGCCTGCGCGCGCGCAACCCGGCTCGATAGACCGCATCTTGTTCATCGAGGCTGCGCTCACGCAGCGCAGCGGCGTAACCGGCCGCCATGCAGGCGGCCAATTGCGCAACCCGGCGGGCGACATCGGCGCAGTCCGGAATCGAGCCCAGTAGACCCGGCAACTCCTGGGAGATGAGGGCGAGGGTGCCTCTGAGCGTCTCCGTGCCGGTGAAATGCGCTGCGACCATGTCGGCGCCGACCTGGCGGCCGGCCGATGGATCGAACTCCACGGCCAATGCGGCATCGACGAGCTGCTGGGTGAGTCCAAGCAGATGTTTGGCGAGCACGCGGCGGCCCATCGACACATAGCTGGTGCCGACGATCGCCTCGGCCCAACGTCGGGCGAACTCCTCGTGATCGGCCTCGGTCATGTTCGCCGGCCCACTACCGCGTAGCCGGTGAACCGCTCGGGGTGATCGTCGACGTCGGCCGGCGAGTCCGGACGCCACAGCGGCATGAACACCACGCCAGGCTCCACCAGTTCGAACCCGGCGAGCAACGTCTCGATCTCTCGCCGCGAGCGCATGGTCAGTGGCGCGCCGGCGCGACGGTAGAGCTCGGTGTGCGACCCAGCCACGTCCGGACGGCCCTCGTGGGTAGCGTGCGAGACGGCAAGGTAGCTTCCCGACGGCATCATCTTTCGGTACTGAGCCACGATGTTCGCCGGATCCGCCTCGTCCGGGACGAAGTGCAGCATGGCCACCATGAGCACGCCGATCGGTTGGCTGAGGTCGAGCAGCCGCCTGACCCGGGAATCATCGAAGATCGCTGCCACATCTCGCAGGTCGGCCTGGACGATGTCGGCGAACGGATTGCCGGCCAGCATGGCGCGGCTGTGCGCCACGGCCACCGGATCGATATCCACGTATACGACTCGGGACTCGGGCGAGGCGACTTGGGCAACCTCGTGCACGTTGCCCTCGGTGGGAATACCGGAACCGATGTCCAGGAATTGGGTAATGCCCTGTTTGACCAGGTACCGCACCGAGCGGCGGAGGAACGCACGGTTGGCCTGCATGACCAACGGCAGTTCCGGCCACAGCTCGATCGCCTGACGGGCCATCTGCCGGTCCACGGTGAAGTTGTGTGAGCCGCCGAGGTAGTAGTCGTACACCCGAGCCGGGCTGGCATGCTCGATGTCGATGTCGTCCGATGCCCAGCTCGGCAGTTCCATCGGTCACCCTCCCTGCTGAGGTCGACGAGTTGGATGCCGAACAGCCGCAGACCGCGCACACGAACCTACTCCGTGAGATCTCAATAACAGACCGGAAACGGTCCGTGCAAGCCTGCATGCCTGCACCGTTGGCTGTTTCTTGATACTGCCAGGGTGGTGAACGCCAGGTGTACGTCGTGGGAAGATCGGCGAGTGGCGGCTAGCGAGTCGACGAAGCGACGGGCAGCGGTGCTCGGTTCTCCGATTCAGCATTCGCTGTCGCCGACGTTGCACCGCGCCGCTTACGTCGCGTTGGGCCTGACCGGGTGGTGTTATGACGCGGTAAATTGCGATGAAGCGGCGCTCCCCGCATTTGTCCAGCAGCTCGGTCCAGAATGGGCGGGGTTGTCCTTGACGATGCCACTCAAGCGGGCCGCAATGCGCGTGGCCGACGAGGTGTCAGCGCTGGCCAGGGCGGTGGGCGCAGCAAACACCCTGGTGCTCGGGACGGCGGGGCAGCCCCGTCGAGCCGAGAATACCGACGTGGCGGGTATCGTCGCCGCACTGCACGAAGCTGGCGTCGAGCGGGTCCGCTCCGGGGTGATTCTCGGCGCCGGGGGCACCGCCCAAGCCGCACTCGCCGCGCTGCGCGAGCTCGGCGAGACCGCACCCAGAGTGGCGGTTCGTGATCCGGCCAGAACGGCGGACCTGCTGGCAACCGCCGACCGGCTCGGTGTCCGGCCGCGGATCGTCAGCGGGCTACCTGAGGTGGAACTGCCGGACGCCGACCTGGTCGTGTCCACACTGCCGCCTGGCGCCGCCGACGCGATAAGTATTCGGCCGTGGGCTACCCCGCCGGTAGTGCTCGATGTCGTCTACACGCCTTGGCCGACGCCGCTGGCCTCCTCCGCGCTCGCCGCGGGCTGCCAGATCGTCAGCGGTCTGGCGGTCCTGCTGCACCAGGCCGTCGCCCAGGTTGAGCTGATGACCGGCCGCTGCGCGCCGATAGCCCAGATGCGCGCGGCCTTGGACGCCGCGGTCCGATCCCGCTAATGACCTGTTCAGGGCCGGCCATAAAAGATCGCCGAACAGCCGTGACTCGCGAGTTAGCATCGTAGGATGACCACATCGTTCCGGCCGCCGGAACGTCGTGACGTCGACGCCCTGATCGGTGGTGTCGTACCCGCACCTGGGTCCGATCCGTTTCCGGTCATCGGCATGGACCACATCCGCTTCGCCGTCGGCAACGCCCGGCAGGCCGCGCACTTCTACTCGACGGCCTTCGGCATGACCTGTGTGGCCTACCGGGGCCCGGAGCAAGGCTACCGGGATGCGGTGGAGTACGTGTTGATCTCGGGCCGGGTCCGGTTCGTGCTCACCGGGCCGACCCAAGCGGGCACGCCACTCGCCCAACGGGTGGCAGCCCATGGCGACGGCGTGAGTGACCTCGCGATCGAGGTGCCCGACGTGGACGGAGCCATCGCGTTCGCCCGCCGGCAGGGCGCCACCGTGCTGGCCGAGCCGGCTGACGGCGCCGACGAGCACGGCACGGTGCGGCTCGCAGCGCTGGCAACCTACGGGGATACCCGCCACACCCTGATCGACCGATCGCGCTACCGCGGCCCCTTTCTACCCGGATTCGTCGCACGTTCACCCTTGGTGCGCTCCGGGCGCCGATTGTTCCAGGCGGTGGATCATTGCGTGGGCAATGTCGAGCTGGGCCGCATGGATACCTGGGTGTCGTTCTACAACCGCGTGATGGGCTTCCAGAACATGGCGGAGTTCGTCGGCGAGGACATCGCCACCCGCTATTCCGCCCTGATGTCCAAGGTGGTGAGCAGCGGTAACCACCGGATCAAGTTCCCGCTCAACGAACCGGCGATCAGCGCCAGGCGATCACAGATCGACGAATACCTGGAGTTCTACGGGGGTCCAGGCGTACAGCACATCGCGCTGGCGACCGGCGACATCGTCGGCGCCGTCACGGCGATGCGAGACCGGGGAGTGGAATTCCTGGACACCCCCGCCTCTTACTACGACGCGCTGGGCGAGTGGGTAGGCGACACCCGGGTGCCTGTTGCGACCTTGCGTGAAGCGGGTGTGCTCGCCGACCGCGACGAGGACGGCTACCTGCTGCAGGTGTTCACCAAGCCGGTGCAGGACCGGCCGACGGTCTTCTTCGAACTGATCGAGCGGCACGGCTCGATGGGCTTCGGCAAGGGCAACTTCAAGGCCCTGTTCGAGGCCATCGAGCGCGAGCAGGCCCGCCGGGGAAACCTGTAGGTGCCATGGCCTTCTACCGGCAGGCGGGCACGATTCCCCGCAAGCGACACACCCAGCACCGCCGCCCCGACGGCAGCCTCTACTACGAGGAGCTGATGGGCGCGGAAGGCTTCTCCTCGGACTCCTCGCTGCTGTACCACGAGCAGATTCCCTCGGCGATCGTGGACGCCAGGCCTTGGAAGCTGCCCGAGCAGGCCACGGTGCCCAATGAACCGCTGGTGCCCC
>JBHELN010000258.1:0-5514 GCA_046263115.1 Pseudonocardiaceae bacterium
GCATCCCACAATCGGGGACCGGCCGCGGATCGAACACTGGACCTCTGCCACCGAGCAGGCCGCGGTCGTCGCGCAACGACTGGCCGGCAAACCGATCACCCACCAAGCCGACGCCATGCCGTACTTCTGGTCCGACCAATACGGGCTGACAGTCCAGCTGATCGGACGCTGCGATCTGGCGACGTCCGTGGAGGTGCTGCACGACCCAGGGGCGATCAAGGGCACGGTTGCGGGCTACTTCGCCGGCGACCGTCTCGTCGCAGTGCTGGCTTTTCACTCCCCCAGGTTGCTCAATCGGTACCGCAGGCTGCTGGCCGCCGGTGCCAGTAGGCACGAAGTCCGGTCAGCTGCGGTCGAACTCGCCTCCCGCTAGCCCGTTCGCCACAGCGACCTAGTCGACAACCGGACCGTCTACCTGATCGCCGCGGCCGGCACCCTGATTGAGTGCAGGCGACCACGCCCAACCCTGACGCGCAACCCCGCTGGCAGGGTCAGCCGCACCACCGCAGACGTTCAAGACGGCGGTCGTGGCGCTCCGGAAATCGCTCAGCTCGTGGGTTTGCACCGGGTGCCCTCGGCCGGCAGGTTCAGGTCGGCGAGGTAACTGATTCCGGCGTGGTCGACGCAGCTGTCACCTTGCAAGAAGGCGGTGTGCTGGGTGCCTTCGTAGGTCAGCAAGCGTGCTTTGATGTCCTTGGCGAGATTGACACCCGCCTGGTACGGCGTCGCCGGATCCTGTGTCGTGGAAATCACCATCACAGTAGGCAGGCCGGGGGCCTGCGGAACGTGCGGTCCACCGGTGGGCGGTACGGGCCAAAACGCGCAGTTGTCCAGGGCCGGCGAGGGTGGTTGACCGGTGTCCAGGAAGGGTGCCACCTTCCGGTACTGGGCATCGACGTCGCGGGCCACGTTGCGGTCTTTGATGGGCGGATTATCGACGCAGAGTACGGACTGAAAGACATCCATCTCGGTGGAGTAGGTACCGTCCTGTGAGCGTCCGTAGTAAATATCGGCAAGGCGCATCAGGGTATCCCCCTGACCCTGTGCCAGTTCCAGCAAGCCGCGGTTCAGTGTCGGCCACAGATCGGACAGGTACAGTGCCTGCACCGTGCCGATCGTGGCGTCGGAGTAAGATAGCTTGCGCCCGTCGGCCACGGCGGCCGGCCGGTTGATCAGCGGGCGGACCAGCGACTGGAATCTGCTGACAGCCTGATCCTTGTTCGGCCCTAAACTGCAATCGGGGCGGGGTGCGCACCAAGCGGCGAATGTGTCGAAGGCTTTCTGGAATCCTCGGCCCTGGTCGATGAGCTGCGCGACCGGATCCTGCGCCGGATCGACAGCCCCATCGAGGATCATCGCCCGGACATTCTTGGGGAAGGCTTCAGCGTAGCTGGCGCCGATGCGGGTGCCGTACGAGTAACCGAGGTAGGTCAGTTTCTCATCACCAAGGGCAGATCGCATGACGTCCATGTCGCGAACTACCTCGCGGGTGCCGATATTCGCGAGTACGTCTTTGCCGGTACGGTCGACACATCCTTGGTCGTCGGCCTTTTCCTGATTCTCTGTCCGCTCCACGCCGGCTGGCGACGTGTCGACATTGAGATTCATCAGGCGCTCAGCGTCGCGTTCCGCCGGCGTTCGGCAGACCACCTGTGGTTCGCTGGAGCCAACACCCCGCGGGTCAAAGCCGACGAAATCGAAACGTCGTCCGATGTCATTGTTCGCGATCTCGTCGGCGAGGCTGGCAGCTGTGCTCATGCCAGACCCGCCAGGACCACCGGGGTTGATCGCCAAGGAGCCGATCCGGTGCGCTGGGTCTGAGGCGGGTCGCCGCAACAATCCGATCTTGATGATCCGACCGTTGGGATTGGCATAGTCCAGTGGCACGGTCAGGTAGGCGCATTGCAGACCCGGGTCGGCGTAGGCCTTCTTATCGCGCGGGGTGGTGGCGAATGAGGAGCAGCCTGTCCAGGACAGGCTCTGGCCGTAGAACCGTTGCAAGCCCGGAGGAACCGCGCCGGCAGGTCCGTTCTGCGCGGTGTGGCCGGTAGCGGCGGACGTACATGCCAAGGTTACGGACGCCACCCCCACGAGCACCGCACCGGCGGACAGCCGACGACCACGTTCCATACCCGATCCCTTCGTCAGCCGCTGTTCGCCGCACCGCAATGATCACATGGCGCTACCGGACCTCTTCGGGGGGTGAGCTTACTCATGGACCCCACCGAACACTTTCAACAGGCAGTCCCTTATCTGCGGGCGTCCGGCAGCGACGAGAGTGAACGTCGCCTCCCTCACCAGCCGCTGGGCATGCTGCCGGGTCAGGATCCCGGTGCTGCCCACCGTCACCACGAGTGCACCGGCGCTGCGGTAGGCCAGCTCAGCGGCTGCGGCCCGGGCCGCCGGCAGCGTCGCCGGCTCGTCGATCCCGCCATCGAGACGGGTGCGGACCGAATCCTGCTGAGCCCGTAACAGCCGCGCGATCTCGGCTTGCCCGGCCGCACCGATCAGGCGGATGCACCGGGTGGTGACTCCCATCGCGAAGCAGCCGTTCAGTCGCGCATTGATGTGCTGGTTGGCGAGGAAGTCCCGGTGCGAGATCTCCCCGGTGACCTTCTCGTCGGGGAGGAGATAATCCGTGAAGTGCAGCCGGACGGTATTGCTGCCTTGGGCGGCCACCATCTGCAGTGCTTCGACGGTGACGCCCACCCCGGCCGCGGCATCGACCACACCACTGACGATCGTCCCCGTGGACTCCCCCGCTGAGACGGCCGTGTTGCGGGCCGAGACCAGCAGCAAGTCCGCGATGCCCCATCCGGTGACGAACGGCGCCTCGCCATTGAGCAGCCAGCCGCCGTGGGTGGCAGTGGCCCACAATCGTGGTGGCTGCGGGATCGCGCCGGCGTACGCCACTCCGCCGCGAACCTCGCCGCGAATCGCCGCGCCCAGGTATTTGTCCCGCAATTCCTCGTTCACCGTGCGGATTAGGGCGCGGACCATACCGTGGTGCTGGATCCAGGTGAAAGTCGTGGTGAGACATCCACTCGACAACGTCTCCACGATTTCGACCAGTGACGGGAAGTCGACTTCGACGCTACCGCATGCCCCGCCGGCCGCCAGACCGTAAAAGCCCTGCTCGGCGAGTAGGTCAAAATGACTGGGGGGGATCGCTGCTCGGGCGTCGACGTCGAGGGTCGCCGGGAACAACACCTCCTCCGCGATCGTGTGGGCCCGCTGATGCATGCTCGCCACCCGTTCCACGCTACCGTGCAACCGCGTTGGAACTACCTACTCTGCGGACCCCTCACCGGCGACGACGTCGACTTGCGCCCTAACATCGGCCTGTGACCCTTGACGCCACCGCGCTGCTAGCTCACGCGCACCGTCCGGCTGCCGAGCTCACCCGGCGTGATGTGGCCCGCCTGCTGCTCAGCGTGCCTTCGACGGAAGCACTGGCGGCGATGCCCGCATTGCGCCGGGAACTGCTCGCCGCGCGTAATCCGCTGTCGGCCGCGTTCTGGGAGTCGGCCGAATCCGTGCTGGGACGGATTGCCCGCCGCACCGCCACCGTCGGCGAGGTGCATGGTTGGCTGGAGGCGACCGGGACGGAGCCCACCGCCATCATCGGCCTGCATGTGTGGGAGGAGGAGCCGGCCCGCACACCACTCGGCCATGAAATGCACGACCTGCTCGTCGCGCACCTCGAGGAGCGCCTCGCCGCCGGAGACATCCACCCCGACCAGCTGCTTACCGCCGATCCAGTGGCATTGCAGCAGTATCAGGCCCTACAGGAACGTTGGCTGAGCTCGCCCTTGCCCGACGGGCGGGTGCCCATGGACGAGTTACTCGACGAGGCTGATGAAGACCTCTTCGCCGAGTGGGATGCTGCGGAGCAGGCCGCTCTCGACGAACTCCGCGACATCCTGGCCGACGTTGGCGACCGCCCCCGGCCGGACCGGGACCTCGCCACTGTCTGCCGGAACCTGCGCATCGCCATGCGACGTGGGGGATGGCCGGCCGATCTGCTCCGGGCTGGCGGTGGTGTGGACCCAAACAATCTGGATCCCGACGACCAGCAGCTGTGGCTACAGTTGGCCGCCGGTGTGGTCCGCCCAGTGGACGACCCGCCGGACGAGATTCCGCTCGATGACCTGTCCGCGACCGCCCTGGATCACGAGGAGTGGCTGTGGGCGGTGGAGGCGCTGGCTCGGGGGGGCCCGGGAACTAGCGCATCCGCCGAAGATCTGGCCAGGTTCACAGTGGGCGCCAGTGGCAACGGTGACGGCAGTGACGACGGTGACGTGTTGGCCGACTGGTTCAGACCGGTGGTGCAGCTATGGCAGCTGCTGGGCGCCGTGGACGAGCGTGAACGGCTCACCGCACTGGGCTGGTGGGGCCTGCCCGAAGCGCTCATTCAGGCCTGGTCGTCTCCCGCCACTCCCGATTCAGCGGGCGCTGTGGGGTTACGACCGGTCGAATAACCACGCTGAGCCCGAACCACGCTGAGCCCGCTGAGTGCGAGAAGATCAGTAGCGCCAGCGGTGGGCGGCGACGATGTCATCGAGTGATCGGTCGGCGGCCCACGCCGCATCCGAGCGGCGTACAGCGACGAAGGCGCCTAACAGGGGCTCGCCCAGGACTCCGGTGAGCCGCTTGTTCGCGATGAGCGCCTCTTCCTGCTCGGCCGGTGTGGTCGGCAGGCGGGTCACGCCGCGGGCGGCGCGGTCCTGTTCACTCCACCCGCCCGGATCGGCCTGAATCGGCTCGCCGGGTTCGGCGCCGTCACGCAGCCCGGCCAGACCGGCCGCGATCACTGCGGCCAACGCGAGGTAGGGGTTGGCGGAGGCATCGGAAACCTTCAGCTCGACATTGGCGTGGTCGGCGCCGAGCAGTGTCGAGCCCAGGACGTAGCGCAGCGGAGCCTCGCGGTTCTCCACTCCCCAGAACTGGTAAGCGCTGGAGAAGTAGCCGGGACGCAACCGGGCCAGCGACGGCACGCTCGGCGCGGTGATCGCGGCCAACGCCCGGAGGTCGCGAAGCAAACCGCCCAGCCACCCCGCGCCCTCGGGGCCGGGACGGTCCTCGCCCGTCGCGCTACTGGCCAGCAGGTTGCGCCCATCGCGCCATACCGAGGTGTGCACGTGCCAGCCGTTGCCCACCCCCGCCGCCGTGAACAGTGGTGCGAAACTTGCCCGCAGGCCGTGCGCCCGGGCCGCGGCGTGGATGGTCTGGCGGGTCAGTAACTGCCGATCGGCGGCGGTGATCGGGTCGGATGCGACGATGCTGAGTTCCACCTGCGCCGGCCCGTACTCGGCGTGCAGTTGATTGACCGGTACCCCGTTGGCCGCCAGGTCGGCCAGCAGATCGGCGACGAACTCGTCCACCGCCAGCAGCGCGTGCGGGCTGTAGGCCGGAGCCTGGTATGCCAATCGGGGTTCCCCGCTATCATTGAAGTCGCCGGCTGTGGTGAGCACAAATTCCATCTCATAGCCGGCTTTGATTTGCAGGCCTTCC
>JBHELN010000259.1:0-3919 GCA_046263115.1 Pseudonocardiaceae bacterium
CGGCGGCCGCCGGCAAGACGAGCGCGGCGGCAAGCAGCAAAGCCGGGCGGATCCGGATCATTTGTCGACCTCTTCGATCAGCATCTGCAAATCCTCCCAGGCGAGCCTTTTCAGCCGGGGCGCGTCGAGCAGCTGTTTGGGAGAAATGGTTACCAAAGCCTTCACGGCGCCGTGATGCGTGGCGATTTCGTGCCAGCGCCCCCGGGCCTGCGCGGACGCGCTGCCCTCTTCGCATCACTGACCTGAGTTCGCCGCGACTCGGCTGAGCCGAGCATGCTCGCTCGTGAATCGAGGCGTGCCCGTTGTTGTGAGCAGAACTCCGTGATGCTGGATGCGGTCATTTCGGCAGTGCTCATTGACGATGGTTTCGCTGCCGATCGGTTGGTGTTGAACGGCAAGAGCTGACCAGGGCGGCGCTCACTCTGCTGGCGCTGCGGCACAATGGCGGGCCATTCGAACAAGGAACCCTCCCGGTCATGGAACGGCCGAGAGGGTTCGGGGAGGGTGGTGCAAGCACCCGTGGCCATCATATGGCCGTGCCGGATGTCCGCATCGAGCTACGCCGCGGCGGGCCAGCAGATCGTCGTGCCGGTGCAGCGGTGCCCGAGCTGCCACCGTCCGTTGGCCAGCTGGGGTGGCTACTGGCGTTGGCTGCGGGCGCCATCGACCGTCGCGCAGCGGATCTGGATTCGTCGCGGGCGTTGCTCAGGCTGCGGACGTACGCACGCGTTGCTGCCGGATCTGGTGCTGGCACGGCGGCTGGACGTGGTCGAGGCGATCGGCCGCGGGCTGGCGCTCAAGGTGGTCCAGGGGCTTGGGCTGCGGCCGGTCGCTGATCGGCTTGGAGTGCCGCACACGACCGTGCGCACCTGGTGGCGGCGCTTCCGAGCACGGTCGCCAACGCTGCTGGCCACCTGCACAGGGTTGGCCGTGCACCTGACCGGGGTCTCGGTCCAGCTCGTCGCTGACGGGGAGCAGGCCGCACTGGAGGCGTTGGCCATCGCCTGGGATCGTGCGCGGGCTCGGTTGGGTGAGCAGGTAGGTGGGCTGTGGCCGTTCTGGAGTCGGATCAGCGGCGGCTGGGCACTGGGGACCAACACGAGCCCGCCCTGGGCAGGGCTCGGCCGAGCAGGTTGGATGGCGCCATCCCTCTGAAGGAGGTGCGTATGAGCACCGACCCGGCTGAAGCCATCGCTCTGTACCGCTACCGCGTCATCGCCGAGGCCACGAATCCACGTCTTGGATCCACCGAACGCGGGCGGCTGGTCCGCGAGCTAGCCCTGGCTGCCCACGAGCATCCGGATGGCAGCCAGCGTCAGTACACCCGCGGCACCCTCGACCGCTGGGTGCGAGCCTATCGCGAGCAGGGCCTGGATGGGCTCAAGCCCCAGCCGCGAGCTGACCTGGGCGTGGTCCGCCGCCACCCCGAGCTGCTGGAGGAGGCCTGCCAGCTACGGCAGGAGCTGCCAGCCCGCTCAGCAGTGCAGATCGGCCAGATCCTCCTGGCTCGGCACGGCATCCGCGTCGCTGAGCGGACGATCAACCAGCACCTGCATCAGCGTGGGCTGCACCGCGCCGCCCTGGCTGCCCAACCGCGGGCCTATGGTCGGTACGAAGCCGATCGGCCCAACGAGGTGTGGATCGGCGACGTGCTGGTCGGTCCGTTGGTGCCCCACCCGCGCCTCGAGGGCAGTCGGCGCGCCTACCTCTTCTTATTGGTGGATGATTACTCACGCCTGCTGGTGCATGGACGGTGGGTGCCCGACCAGAACCTGCGCGCTGGCCAGGAGGTGCTCCGAGCAGCCATCCAACGTCGCGGCCTGCCCGAACGGCTCTCTGTGGATAACGGCGCACCCTATGCCAACGCGGCGCTCGAGCGGAGTTGCGCCGTGCTCGGCATCCGCCTGATCCACAGCCGCCCCTAGCAGCCCGAAGGTCGCGGCAAGCAGGAGCGCCTCAACCGCTTCATCCGCGAGCGCTTCCTGACCGAGATCGAGGCCCAGGGCATCGCCAGCTTCTCGGAGTTGAACGATCGGTTTGTCGCGTGGGCCGAGCAGGTGTGCAACACCCGTCGGCACGCGGAGACCGGCCAGACGCCCATCGCTCGCTTCACCAGCCATGGGCCGCTGCACGCCGCCGAGCCGTCGCTGCTGCGGGAGGCCTTCCGCTGGTCGGTCATGCGCAAGGTGACGCGCACCGCCTCGGTCTCCTTGGCGGGCAATCGGTACGCGGTGGACGCGGCACTGGTGCATCGTCGGGTCGAGCTGCGCTTTCATCCGGAGGACCTGACGCGGCTGGACGTGTACTGGGAGGGGCGGCCGGCTGGTCAAGCCATCCCGTTCATCGTCAGCCGCCACGTCCATCGCCAGGTCCCACAGGCGGAGCCACCCGTTGCGGCTCTGTCAACCGGCGTCGATTACCTCGGCCTGGTGCTGGCTGCCCATGATGCCGAGACGCTCGGGCAGATCGCCTACCGCGACCTGCCCAGCAGCGTCCCGGTGGAGGTCCAGCCATGAGCAGCCGTGCGCCCTGGGTGGCCCACTTCGGCTTCACTCAAACTCCGTTCCGCAAGACCATTGCCGCTAGCCAGCTGTGCGATCGAGCCAGCCACCAGGAGGCCGTCGCCCGCATCCGCTTCTGCATCGCCGAATCGCTCTTGGGGGTGCTGGTCGGTGAGGTCGGCGTCGGCAAGACCGTCGCTTTGCGCGCCGCCACCAGCCAGCTCGATCCAGCCGCCCATCACGTCATCTACGTCTCCAATCCGGCCTTCGGCATCCGCGGCTTGTACGTGACCATCGTGCGTGCCCTCGGCGCCAGCCCACGCGTCCACAAAGCGGAGCTGATGGCCCAGGCCCAGAGCTTGCTGGCCGCCGAGGAGCAGGAGCGCCGTCGGCGTGTGGTGCTGCTGGTCGACGAAGCCCACCTGCTGAGCCCCGAGCAGCTCGAGGAACTGCGCCTGCTGACCAATGCCGAGATGGACTCGGCTTCACCCTTTGCTCTGCTGCTGGTTGGCCAGCCCACCCTTGCTCGCCAACTGCGGATGGGCGTCTTCGCCGCGCTCGACCAGCGCATCGCCACGCGCTACCAGCTGGCGCCAATGGACCTGGCCGAGTCGGCTACCTACCTCCGCCACCACCTCGGCCTGGTCGGTCGCACCGATCCCCTCTTCGCCGACGACGCCATCGCCCGGTTGCACAAGGCCAGCCTGGGACTGCCGCGTGCACTCAACAACGCCGCCACTGCCGCGCTAATCGCCGCGGCCAGCGCTGGCAAGGCACTCGTCGACGACGACTGCGCCAAGAAAGCCGTCGCCGAACTCACCCGCGACTGAACCCCCACGCGCTGACGACGCGTTCGTCTCCGGTGGAACGAGGATGGTTGCTTGCCAACCATCCTCATCTCCCGTTAGGGCAGCGGGGGTGAGCCCGTCACCGCCGCAGCGGCCGCAACGGAGCGCGCAGCGCGGAGTGGAGGACCGCGCCGCAGGCGCGGTTGACAGGCGAGGGACCGCAGGTCCCTTCCTCCTCCCTCTCGCTGACCACCGTCGACAGCAGCAGGACGGCAGAACTCCACGACCATGCCGACGACCGTCATCAGCATCACCACCCAATCCTGCCGATCCGTTGCCACCCAATCCCGCCAAGTCGTGTGCAATTAGCCCTGCTCACAACACCAGGTTTTTCACGTACATCTGACGCAGTGTCATCGATGCGCCGGGCGGGCCGGCGATGCCTTGTTTGTCGGCGGGGGCGTCCCAATCGACTGACGTCGCCTTATCCCACGCGCCGGCCGGGAGTTCCGAAGCAGGCGGGACATAGTCGCGCTGGACGTGCGAGGCTGCGTTTTGATCCTGTGAACGACAAACCAGGCGTTGCACAAAAGAGTTGCCCTGGGTGCGTTGAAGTGAGCCGAGCAGACG
>JBHELN010000260.1:0-6922 GCA_046263115.1 Pseudonocardiaceae bacterium
GGGCCCTCGCGGTTGCCGGGTAACGCCCATGTCACCTTCCCCGGCTGCGAGGGCGACTCGTTGCTGATGCTGCTCGACGCACGCGGTATCGAGTGCTCGACGGGTGCGGCGTGCACCGCCGGCGTGGCGCAGCCCTCGCACGTGCTGCTGGCGATGGGTGCTACCGCGGCCGCAGCGCGTGGATCGCTTCGTTTCTCCCTTGGACGTACCTCCACGGCAGCGGACGTGGCCGAGGTGCTCGGCGCTATCGAGCCGGTGGTCGCCCGGTCCCGTAGCGCGGCAAACCGGCGGACCAGGGCGTCGTGAAAATGCCGATGAAGATCTTGGCGGCGATGAGCGGTGGGGTCGACTCCTCGGTGGCGGCTGCCCGGGCGGTGGACGCCGGACACGAGGTGGTGGGGGTACACCTGGCCCTGTCGGCGCAGCCGGGAACGCTGCGTACGGGAGCCCGCGGGTGCTGCACGAAGGAGGATGCCGCCGACGCGCGCCGGGTCGCCGACGTCCTCGATGTCCCGTTCTACGTGTGGGACTTCGCTGAGCAGTTCAGCGCTGACGTGGTGGATGACTTCGTCGCGGAATACGCCGCCGGTCGCACCCCTAACCCGTGCCTTCGATGCAACGAACGGATCAAATTCACCGCGCTGCTCGAGCGCGCCTGTGCCCTGGATTTCGACGCGGTCTGCACCGGTCACTACGCGCGCCTAGCCGGTGGCGTGCTGCGCCGAGCCGTGGACGCGGGCAAGGACCAGTCCTACGTGCTGGCCGGGCTCACCGCCGACCAACTGGCCCATGCCCTGTTCCCGGTCGGCGACACGCCCAAGGCCGGCATCCGCGCCGAGGCGACCCGCCGGGGCCTGGCCGTCGCGGACAAGCCGGACAGCCACGACATCTGCTTCATCCCCTCCGGAGACACCCGGGCCTTTCTCGCCGGCCGGCTGGGGCCCCGGCCGGGCAAGCTGGTCGACGGCCAGACCGGCGAGGTGTTGGGCCGCCACCATGGAGTGCACGGCTTCACCGTCGGCCAGCGCCGCGGGCTCGGCTTGCAACGCCCAGCGCCCGATGGCCGCCCGCGCTTTGTGCTCGGGCTGGAGCCGGCGACGGGCACTGTGCGGGTGGGCTCCGCGGAGCGGCTGAACGTCAGCGTGATCGAGGCCAATCGCCCGGTGTGGGCCAGCGGTGTCCCGGATGGCCCGGTCGAATGCGTCGCGCAGGTCCGAGCCCATGGCGGGTGCGCCAGCGCCGTTGCGGAGGCCGTCAACGGCGGCGTGCGGGTGCGGTTGAGGCAGCCGCTGCGTGGAGTGGCGCCGGGTCAGGCCGTCGCGCTCTACCGTCCCGACCCGGGCGGTGACATGGTCGTGGGCAGCGCCACGATCACCGCAACCCGGTAACCTCGCTGGCCTGTTGTTGACCTCCCTTACGTAATGCCGGCGAGTCCTTGATAGACATCCCTGGTGACCGACCTTCCGCCCTGGCCCCCCGGCACCGCGACCGCGATCGGTTCGATGCCCGGCACCGACGCCCTGGAAGCCGCGCGCACCGTCGTCGGCGAGCTACCCCAGCTGCCGCACCTGCCTGAGTTGCCTGGCAGAGGTGTCGGTGCAGACCTGGTCGGCCGCACCGCGGCGCTGCTCGTCGGCCTCGCTGTCGAGCTGATGCCCTCCGGGTACCGGGTCACCGCGCGGCCCGGCCATGACCACCGCCGTGGCGTCGACCTGCTGCGTACCGACCTGGATGCACTGGAGGAGGCGGTGGACTCCGCCGGCGTCCAGCCGGCAGCGATCAAGGTGCAGGCCGCTGGGCCCTGGACGCTGACCTCGGAAATCGAGCTGCGCACCGGGCATAAGGTGCTCACCGACACCGGCGCCTTGCGGGAGTTCGCCGCGTCGCTGGCCGAAGGGTTGCGTTCCCATGCCGCAGAAGTATCCCGCCGGCTGGGGGTCGCCACCGTGGTGCAACTCGACGAACCGGGCTTGCCTGCGGTGCTCGCGGGCACCGTGCCCACCCCGTCCGGGTACGGCACGGTGTCGGCAGTACCCGATGGTGATGCCGTCGAGTTGCTTCGCGGCGTGCTCGACGCGCTGCCCATGCCGCGGATCGTGCACTGCTGCGCGCCGCGGCCACCGCTGGCGCTGCTCCGGCGCGCCGGAGCAGACGCGCTGGCCGTCGACGCCGAACTGCTCGCTGGTGCGCCCCGGTCCACCGTCGACGCCCTCGGTGAAGCGTGGGACACCGGGGCGACAGTGCTGCTGGGTCTGGTGCCGGCGCTGCCGACGGCAGTGCCACCCAGTCTGGAGACGCTGGCGCGTCCGGCGCTGAATCTGGTGGACCGGCTCGGTTTCGACCGGGAACTGCTGGCGCAGCGTTGCCTGCCGACCCCGTCTTGCGGCCTGGCCGGCGCCACCACTGGCTGGGCCCGGCGCGCCCTGACTCTGGCGCGGGAGCTGGGACAGGCATTCACCGACCCGCCCGATTCCTGGTCGGAGTGAGCGCGGAAATCCGCTGGTGCCAGCCGCCGGGTCGTGACGGGATAGTGGCATGTCCACCGTCAGTGTCAGCGGGCTGCGTGTCCTCCCGGTCGATCCGTCCGATGACGACGCCATTGGGCAGTGGTACCAGTTGTGCTGCGCGGTGGCGGCCGCGGACCATCCCGATGACCCGCCGCCGTGCTCGGTCCACGAGCTGGGTAGCTTCCGGCACCCCTGGCCTGGCGAGGTGGGAACGACCTGGTTGGCTCGGGTAGCCGGCTCGGTGGTGGGTGGCTGCGTGCTCGCGCTCCCGACGCTGGACAACGTGCGCAACGCGCAGGGCGGCATTCTGGTGGCGCCCGAGCACCGGCGGCGCGGCATCGGTCGATCCCTGCTCGCTCATCTGCGCACCGAAGCGACCCGGCAGAATCGGAGCCGTCTGGTGTTCTGGGTGTCCCAGCCGCTCGATCCAGCTGTCCCCGATCCGGCAGGTCGATTCGCCGCCGCATCCGGCGCGGTGCCGGCGTTGATCCAGACCCGGCGGCGCCTCGACGTCGATGCGGTCGATCCCGCCGTGCTGGTCCGGCTCGATGCGCAAGCGCGAGCCCACTCCACGGATTACTCACTGGTCCAATGGGTGGGTGCGACGCCGCCGCAGTGGCTGGATGACATGGCCTACCTCACCGGCCGGATGTCCACTGATGCCCCGCTGGACGGCCTGGAATGGGAACCAGAGATCTACGATGCGATACGGATGCAGGCCAGAGACGCCAGCAGGATCGGTCGCGGGCAGCACAACGTCGCCACCGCAGCGCTGGACTGCACCGGGCGGCTGGTCGCCTTCACCCAGATCGTCGGTAACGCCACATCGCACTGGTTCGCCTGGCAGGAGGACACCATCGTTGCGCCGGAGCACCGTGGTCACCGGCTGGGCACGCTGATCAAAGTGGCCAATCTGGAGCTTGCCCGGCGTGAGCGTTCCCAGCTGCGCCTCATCGACACGTGCAATGCCGATTCCAATCCGTACATGGTGGCGATCAACGAGGCGATGGGATTCCGTCCGCACCGCCGGGCGGTCGATTGGCAGCTCGCCCTTTAGTCACGCGTACCGTCAGGCTGCGAGGAGGCGATGTATTTCAGATCCGCGAGACCGGCTCTATGTAGTACTCGGCACGAGGTGGCAGGCACGGGGTACCACGGATAGGAGCGGTCCATGACGCAGACCATCGACATCGAGGGCTTCCGCGCGCAGTTGTCCGGCATCGCGTTGACCCGCGGTGACATCGGCTACGGCGAGGCGCGCGCGGCTTGGAACGGCGCAATCGACAGGCACCCCTCGGTGATCGCACGCTGTGCCGACGCTGCTGACGTCGCTGCTGCCATCGGGTTTGCGCGCTCCGGCGGCCTGGAACTATCGGTGCGCGGCGGCTTTCACAGCAGTGCAGGCAACGCAATCTGCGACGACGGTGTGATGATCGACCTCAGCCTGCTGCGCCGCGTCGACGTGGACCCTATGGCGCGTCGCGCCCGGGTCGGGGGTGGCGCCACCCTGGGCGATGTGGACGCGGCCACCCAAGCGCACGGCCTGGCCGTGCCGGCCGGCATTGTCAGCCACACTGGCGTGGGAGGTCTCGCGCTGGGCGGAGGATTGGGCTGGCTGACGCCGCTGCACGGCTTGACCGCCGACAACCTCGTCTCGGCGAAGGTGGTGACCGCCGATGGCCGGACGCTGCGAGCCGCCGCGGACGAGCATCCCGACCTGTACTGGGCGCTGCGCGGTGGCGGGGGCAACTTCGGTGTGGTCACCGAATTCGAATTCCGGCTGCACCAGGTTGGTCCGATGGTGCACGTCGGACTGCTCTTCTGGAGCCCCGATCAGGGTGCCGAGGTGTTGCGGCTCGGCCGGGAGGTGTTCGCCACGTTGCCCGCCGCTGCCAACGCCATGGTCCTCAACGTTAATGCCCCACCAGCGCCGTTCGTGCCCGAGCAATACCACTTCATGCCCATCTACGCGCTGGCGGTGATCGGCTTCGGATCGGCCGAGGAGCACGCCGCGGTGCTGGCTCCCATCCGCGACGCGCTCCCGCCGCTGTTCGAGTTCGTCACCCCGATGCCGTACACCCAGCTCCAGCAAATGTTCGACGAAGGGGCTCCGTGGGGAGTCAAGTGCTACGAAAAGGCGCTGTATTTTGACGCGCTCTCAGACGACGCCATCACGGTGATCACCGAGCACCAGGCCCGCAAGACGGCGCCGCAGTCGTTACTGGAGCTGTACCGGCTGGACGGGGCTTATGCAGCAGTCGGCGAGGACGAGACGGCATTCGGCGGCAGTCGCTCCAGCCGTATCGGCGTCTTCATGGTCGCGCTGACCGCAGACTCGGATGCGCTGCCCGCCGGACGTGCTTGGGTTCGGTCCTTTTGGGAGGCGCTGCGGCCGCACGCAACTGGTGCGGGTGGCTACCTCAACGCCATGGCCGAGGTTGACGATGATCGAGTGCGGGCTTCCTACGGCCCCGCGAAGTACGAACGGCTGGCTCAGATCAAGGCGAAGTACGACCCCGACAACGTCTTCCACCACAACGCCAACATCAAACCCGCGTTACAGCCGATCTAACGAATGTCCCGGATTAGGTCCCGCTGCGCAAGGTGATAGCGTGGCGCCAGGTTGTGGTCGTGTAGGTTCCCCGATCGTTGTGAAGCGTCCGTGGAATGTCTGACTACGGGCTTCGCGCTTCCCTCGGGGACGCCTCCCAATGGGGCGCGTGGTCCGCGCAACCGCGCGGCCGGCACGGTGCTGGCTGCAGATTCCACAGCGTCAATAGGGAGAGCACATGGCACAGGGCGTCGTGAAGTGGTTCAACGCGGAGAAGGGCTTCGGCTTCATCTCCGTCGACGGGGGTGGCCCCGACGTGTTCGTCCACTTCTCCGCCATCCAGGGTGACGGCTACCGCACTCTGGACGAGAATCAACGCGTGGAGTTCGAGTCGAGCCAGGGCCCCAAGGGCCCGCAGGCGGACTCGGTTCGCGCCCTCTAGCAGCGCGTTTGACCCGCGGCCCCGTACCGTCGAAGGCGCGGGGCCGCGCTCTTGTCGCCGAGTTCGACACCATGGTCGTCCAGTCATGTCAGGCGGCTACCGTGCCGAGCTCGGCGACAACGCGATTAACCCACAGCGTCTTCTAACCCACAGCGTCTTCCCGCCCGGCGCTCGCGCGCAGTCGGCACACTGTCAGGGTCCGGAGCTAGTCTGCCCTGCGTGATGACCGAAGACCTGCTTGCAGGGTCGAGCATGGACACCGAAGACCTGATTGCAGGGTCGAGCATGGACACCGAAGACCTGCTTGCAGGGTCGAGTACAGACACTGAAGACCTGCTGCAGGGTCGAACATAATGGCCGAACCACCAGGCGAGGTGCGAGCCGAGCACGGCGAGCTTGTCGAAACCGTGCGCGGCCACCAGTTCCGCTACTACGTGCTCGACGCCCCCACCGTCTCCGACGCCGAGTTCGATCGGCTATTCCGCCGGCTGCAGGAACTCGAGCAACGCTGGCCGGCATTGGTCACACCGGACTCTCCGACGCAGGTGGTCGGCGGAGGCTTCAGCACCGAGTTCGCCGCGCACGACCACCTCGAGCGGATGCTCAGCCTGGACAACGCCTTCGATACCGACGCGCTGCGAGCCTGGGTCGATCGGGTCACCCGCGAGGTGGGTACCGAGGTGCACTACCTGGCTGAGTTGAAAATCGACGGCCTGGCGGTGAACCTGCTCTATGAGAATGGGCGCTTGGTCCGAGGCCTGACCCGCGGCGACGGGCGCACCGGCGAAGACGTCACACTCAACCTGCGCACTCTGCGCGACATCCCCGAGCGGCTGCATGCCAGCGCTGAATTCCCGGTACCGGAACTGCTCGAGGTGCGGGGTGAGGTGTTCTTCCGGCTCGCCGATTTCGCCGAGCTCAACGCCGCGCTCGTCGAGGCTGGCAAACCGGCCTTCGCGAATCCCCGCAATTCCGCGGCAGGCTCGTTACGGCAGAAGGACCCGCGGGTAACCGCGACCCGCCCGCTGCGGATGCTCTGCCACGGCCTGGGTCGCCGGCGCGGGTTCGAACCGGTGCGTCAATCGGAGTCGTACCAGGCGCTGGCCGCCTGGGGATTGCCGATCTCCGAGCGCACCAGGCTGCTGTCCACGATCGACGAGCTGATCGCACACATCGCCTACTGGGGCGAGCATCGCCACGATGTGGAGCACGAGATCGACGGCGTGGTCGTCAAAATCGACGAGGTGTCGGCGCAACGCCGGCTGGGCTCGACGTCCCGGGCGCCGCGCTGGGCGATCGCCTTCAAGTATCCCCCGGAGGAGGCCACCACCAAGCTGCTGGACATCCGGGTCAACGTCGGGCGCACCGGGCGGGTCACTCCGTTCGCGTTCATGGAGCCGGTCACCGTCGCGGGCTCCACGG
>JBHELN010000261.1:0-6944 GCA_046263115.1 Pseudonocardiaceae bacterium
GTCCACGCTCGGGGTCAACGTGGTGAATCTGGCCCTGGTGCCGGCCGCGGTCGGCTACCCGGTGCTGCTCGGGCTGCGCCGGCTGCTGCCCCGCGGGTCGACGGGTATCGCGGTGGCCGCCGGCATTGCTGCTGGGGTCTCGGTGCTGGCTGCGTCAGTGCTGTTCACCGCGGAGTACGCCCTCGGCGGCGCCGCTGGGCTGGCGCTGCGCACGGTGGCCGTTTCGACGATCGGGGTGTACGCGCTGGTTGCCGTCGTCGAAGGCGTGGTCACCGCACTGGTGGTGCGGGGGCTGCTGGCGGTGCGCGCCGACCTGGTGCCGGTGGCGCACCGATAACGCAAGATCGCGACCAGACGAGCTGCACCACAGGGTGGCGTCCACGGCGCGCAGGAAGCGAGCACACTGATCGGTGTGAGCCGGCCGTCCGCGCGACACCTCCCGAGTGCAGCACCCGGGCGGCGCCGGCTGTCGTCCCAGGCGCGGCGAGGTGAACTGCTCGAAGCGGCGCTGCAGGAGTTCAGCAGCCGAGGTTACTACCTGACCCAGATGGAACACGTCGCTGCCCGGGCTGGGGTGAGCAAGGCGCTGGTGTACCAGCACTTCCCGAGCAAGGAGGAACTGTTCGCCGCGGTCACCGCACAGGTCGTGGAGGGTCTCATGGGGCGGCTGCCCAGCGTGCTGAGCAAGGCCGATGATGCCCTCGGTGCCTGGCGTGGCGCGGTCCGGCTGCTCTGTGACCTGGTGAGCGAGCGCCCGGAGGCCTGGGCATTGGTCGCTCGGCACTTGGACAATCCCGAGCTCGGCGCTTCGCTGCGGCGGTTGCGGGAGCAGGTCATCGAGGTCGTCGCGGGGGTCCTCGCCAGTTACTACACCCCAGACCCCGGCGTTGCGGCGCTGTCTGAGCAAGAGGTTCTTGCGCAATCCCGGCTGCTGGTGCCCTTGCTCGTCGGTGCGTTGCAGGGGCTGATGTCCTGGTGGCTGGAGCATCCCGAGATACCGCGAGCGAAGGTGGAGGCCCGGGCAGTGGACTTCGGGTGGCTGGGCCTGGATCGGATCCGGCGCGGTGAGTGGCTTCCGGTTGAAAGTGACTGACGAGTCAGTTACTTTAGTGGGGACTGCTCGTGCAAGGAGGCTCAGAGATGTCTAGCGCCGTCGAAGCGATGGCCAGCCCCGTCCCCGACCGTGAGATCACCGCGCAGCGGCTGCTGAAGACCTCGGCCAAGCACTCCTACGACCCCGCGGTCGAGATTGACTGGGATGCGCCACTGGCGCCGGACCGCTACTACCTCGACCCGCGGCGCAGCTCCCTGTACGGCACCGCGCTGTGGGACCAGATGAGCGAGCCGCAGCGCATCGCGCTGACCAGGCATGAACTGGCCAGCCTGTACAACATGGGCATCTGGTTCGAGACGATCCTCATGCAGATGCTCATCCGGCACATCTACGACCGTCCCAAGGGCAGCGCACACGCGCGGTACGGGTGGACCGAGGTCGCCGACGAGTGCAGGCACTCGGTGATGTTCTCCCGGGCGGCGGAGAAGTTCGGCGGCTCGGACTATGGCCCAGGCTGGCTGGTCCACCAACTCGGGCGGTTGCTCAAGACCACCTCCACCAACACCCTGACCTTCGGCGGTGCCATCTACGTCGAGGAGATCCTCGATGCGCTGCAACGCGAGCAGATGTCGGACGAGTCACTGCAGCCGATCGTGCAGAAGGTGTCGTGGATCCACGTTGTCGAGGAAGCCCGCCACATCCGTTACGCCCGCGAGGAACTCCTGCGCCAACAGCCCAAGCTGGGTCCACTGAGTCGGGCCTACAGCCGCTTCATCCTCGCCCTGGTTGTCTACTTCTCCACCACCCGGCTGATCGACCCGAAGGTGTACGAGGCAGTGGGCCTCGACGTCGACGAAGCCGTTGCAGCGGCTTCCGCCAACCCGCACTGGCGGCAGACCAAACAGTTCGCGGCCCGCAGGGTCGTCGAGTTCTTCACTCAGCTCGGGCTCATCGGCGGCCCATGGAAGGTGCTCTGGCGCCGCGCTGGCGTCTTGTAGCGCCGCCGGCCCCACGACAGTATGGCTACAGCCCAGGATGGGCGACTGCGGGAACTCCGGGAGGCCACCCCGCGACTAGCTGATCGTGGAAGATGAGGCGGCCCATGCTGGCCTGCGGCCGCCGCGTAGCAGCCGCGGCGCCGCGGCGAACCCGGTACCCGAACGCTGGGTGCCCGAGCGCTGGGTGCCCGAGCGCATCCTGCGCGGACACCTGGCCGGCGCAGGGGTAGCAGCGGAGGTGGCTCGCTGCAGTGACGGCGTGCTACTCACCGGGCCGGAACTACCGGACGGACCGCTGGTGTGCCGGCTGGACCGCCAAGGTCCATGCGGCAGCCTGCTCGACGAGCCGCTGGCGCAGGCGGCGTGCGGGTTGATGGCGGTAAACGGCTGGGGCCGCGGGCGGCGGGCCACCCGGCTCGGGGTGGACTACCTGACCACCGCAACCGGAGTGGTCCTGGCGCAGGGTGTGCTGGCCGGCTTGCTCACCCGGCTCCGGGGCCGGTCGGCGCGGGGCGTCACCGTGTCGATGGCGGCGACGGCACTGCTCACGGTGTCCCAATACCTCGCGGCGGGCACCACCGACGAGCCTGATCCGCCGCCCCGGTTGGGAGCCGGCCACCCACCGCCGTTTCGCTCCGCCGACGGCGTGGCCTTCGAACTCGAGACGCTCTACGCAGAGCCGTGGCGAGCGCTGTGGACCAGCTTAGGTGTGCCCGACACGGTAGCCGGCCGGGCATGGCGGCCATTCATGCAGCGCTATACGACTGCGGTAGCCCCACTGCCCGCCGCGTTGCACACCGCCACCGCGTCGCGCCCGTTCGCCGAGTTGACCTGCGCCGCGGCGGCAGCCGGGGTGGCGGTGCAGCGGTTGCGCAGGCACGCGGAGCGGCGCCAGGAGCTCGCCGGCAACAAGCCGTTCGCCGCGCCCTGGACGGTGCAGCCGGTGATGCACGCCACCGCTCACCCGCCCCGACATGGAGGCATACCAGGGCCAAGCGGACGATCGCACCCCGGTGGCGGCCCACTGGCCGGCATGGTGGTCGTCGAGGCCGGCCGCAAGACGCAGTCGCCGCTGGCCGGGCACCTGCTGGGCCTACTCGGTGCTGACGTGATCCGGATAGAACCGACCGGCGGCGACCCGGAACGTGCAACGCCGCCGCTGGCCGGGAACTGCTCCGCGCGCTTCCTAGCCCTCAACCGCAGCAAGCGGGTGGTCGAGGCCGACTTGTGGAACGCAACAGGGCGCCGCACCGTGCTGGACACCGCAGCGGGAGCCGACGTGTTCGTCTATGACTGGGTTCCCGGCAAGGCTGCGCAGCTCGGGCTCGATCATGACCACCTCGCCGCCGTCAACCCCCGACTGATCTGTGCGCACACCTCCGGCTGGGGTGATACCCGTGGCGCCCGCCCGCCGCCGGGAACCGACTTCATGGTGCAGGCCTACACCGGTCTGGCCGACCACCTCACCCCCACCGGCGAGGCCCCAGCCGGGTCGCTGATGCCCTTGCTCGACGTCCTGGGCGGGTTGGTCGCCACCAGTGGCGTGCTCGCCGGGTTGCTCGGACGCGACCGGGACGGGCGGGGCCGCTGGGTTCGCAGCTCGCTGTTGTCCGCCGCCACGCTGCTGCAAGCCCACCTCGGCGGCTGCCGCGGACCGAACGGGCGGCCCGATTTCGGCGCTTTCGGGGTGCCGCTGGCAGCGTCGGATGGCGACTTGGTGATCAGCCGCACCGCGTCGGCACGTGCGGTCACCGCCGCGCTGGGGCTTGACGACGTCACCGGGCTACGAGCTGAGATCGCCGCCCAGCCCGTCGACAGATCACTCGCGCTGCTCACGGCGGCTGGTGTCGACGCCGTGCGAACATGCCACCATCCCGCGGAACTGGCGGGCGACCTGTGGGCGGCCAGCCTGCTGCACCACGACCGCTGCACGTTCGTCCGCCCACCATGGACGTTCACGGCCTGAACGCGGGACCTACCTGGTTGCCTTGAGCAGCCGGCGATCGTAAACGGCCATCAAGGCGCGGTGCGCCGGCCGTTCGATCAACCGGGTGAGAAGCCAACCCAGCAGCAGCCCGGCGGCGAGCATGGCGGCGCTCTGCTCGACCGGACCGGCGCCGAGATCCTGCAGCTGCCGCATGACCACGAAGCCGATGGTCTGGTGGACCAGGTAGAGGCCGTAGGAAATACCTGCTACCCACTGCACAACCGGGTGCAGCGAGGCGGGTATCCACCGATCCCAGTCGGGAACGCGAGCGGCGAGGCAGATCAGTGCGATGCCGCCGGAAACACCGACGACCGCTTTCCAGTCCTCGGACCACCCGTCCGGACCGACCACGGCAGTATGCATGACATGCCCGAACAGGCAGGTGGTGAGCAAAGCCACGAAGTGCCTGGGGGTCAGCCGTCCACTGGCCCACAGCCAGATCGCGACACCGGCGACGAACAGGTGTAGCCGGTGAAAACCCAGCCCGTCGACGATCATCCGGTAGGCCTCTGGCGGCCCGGCTGCACGTACCGGCCACAAGATCAGCGGCAGCAGCACAGCGACCCACAGCAACGTGTGCAACCTGCGGCCACGGCCCCAGCCCGATCGCCACAACAGGGCAGCTGCCGTGAAGGCCATCAATTGCAGGGGCAGCGTCCAGTAGGAACCGTCGAGAAACGGGAAGTCTTGCGGTCTCCAGTGGCCCAGCAGCAGCAGGTTGCCCACCAAGTCGCGCATACCGGGGACGGCCCACTCTGCTGGGCCGAAACAGTGCAGGATTGTCCAGGTCAGCATGACCGCCGCCAAAAACGCCGGTACCAGCCGCGCTATCCGACCCCACCAGTACCGGCCGCTAGGCTGGCGCCGCACCGTCGCAGCTGCGAAGTACGCCGAGACGACCAGCAGCAGGCTCGCCCCGACCTGGTGGGAGAAGTTGAACGGGCGCGGCACCAATTCGGGATGGACGATCGGAGCCACGAAGGTGGAGTGGTAGATCACTACCAGCAACACGAAACCGCTACGCAGCACGTCCCAGCTGAGGTGACGCCGGTTGACAGTGCGCCCGGGGAGGGCGGCGCCCGGCTGAGCGCACTCCAGGACAGCCCTGCTCATACCGTCGTTCACGGCGCGTTCCCCCGGGTCTGGTTACACGTCTGTACCGACTGCCGACCAGGCTTCCCGGCGCACCAACGCGGAAGGATACCGGCAGTACAGTGAAAGCGGTGCGCCGGGAAGCCTGGTCGGCAGTTCGCTGACCGCTCTCCCGACGGGACGTTTCGTATGCGCGAGGTCACGCGTCGCTTGTTCGGCCGCGGGTCGTGGGTGGAGGCCCGCCGCATCGCCGAGATCCTGCGCAAAGAAACCATCGGCGGGGCGCTACTGCTCAGTGCCACTGTGGTGGCGCTGGTCTGGGCGAACTCCCCATGGTGGGAGTCGTACGAAACCCTACTCCGGCTGCGGGTCGGGCCCGCGTCGCTACATCTAGATCTGACGCTGACCCAGTGGGCTGCCGACGGACTGTTGGCGATCTTCTTCTTCGTCGCCGGGCTGGAGCTCAAACGCGAGTTCGTGGCCGGCGACCTGCGCGATCCGCGACGCGCCGCGGTCCCGGTCGCGGCTGCTTTCGGCGGTGTACTGGTTCCGGCTGGGCTCTACCTTGCCGTCAATCTCGGGGCGAGCGACGGCACAGCGGCCGGTTGGGCAATCCCCACCGCTACCGACATCGCCTTCGCGCTGGCCGTGCTCGCCATCGTCGGTCGGCACCTACCCGCTGCGCTGCGGACCTTCCTGCTCACCCTCGCCGTGGTCGACGACCTGCTGGCTATCGCGATCATCGCCGTGTTCTACACGCGACAGCTGGCGCTTGTCCCGCTGCTCGTGGCGTTGGTGCCAGTGACAATGTTCGCGGTGCTGGTGCACCGGGGGGTGCGCTCCTGGTGGCTGCTGCTACCGCCGGCGATCGCCGCCTGGACGCTCGTCCATCTGTCAGGTGTGCACGCCACCGTCGCCGGGGTAGTGCTGGGCTTCGCCGTGCCCGTGCTACGCAGCCGGCGGACCAACATCTCGGACCCGGGTCCCGGTCTGGCTGAACACTTCGAGCACCGCTGGCGGCCGATCTCGGCCGGCGTAGCGGTGCCGATCTTCGCCTTCTTCGCCGCTGGGGTTACCGTCGGCGGCCTGGCTGGGCTCAGCAGGCTGCTGACCGATCCCGTCACCGTGGGCATCATGCTCGGCCTCGTGGTGGGCAAGACTCTCGGGATTATCGCCGCGACCTACCTGACCGCCCGGTTCACCAGGGCCAGCCTCGACGAAGGTCTCAGGGGGATCGACGTGGTAGGAGTCGCCATCCTGGGCGGAATCGGCTTCACCGTCTCGCTGCTCATCGGTGAGCTGGCCTTCGGCGCCACCAGCGAACGCAACGAAGACGTCAAAGTCGCTGTGCTCGCCGGCTCACTGCTCGCCGCTGTGTTGGCAGCCGCCGTGCTGCGGCTGCGCAACCGCGCCTATCGCCGCCTCCAGCAAGCCGACCTCGGTGAACCGGCGGTCAAGTAGGGTCCTGCTCGGGCTGGCCATCGCTGCGACGTTGATGGTGGTCCGGGCGCTGCGCACCAGCTGGCAAGACCGCATGGCGCGAATTCAAGAGCACAACGACGCCGAACCTCCGTACACTGCATCGACCTACCGTCAGCTGCGTCGGGACCTGCTCGATGTGGAAAACGCCGAATTGGACCGTCTGTATCACGACGGCACCATCAGCGACGTCACTCGCCGGCGGATCCAGCGTTCGCTCGATCTGGAACACGCCGGGCTCGGCGAAGGACCGCCGTAAAGCCCCGTGACGGCGGCGGCAACTGGGACAGGCCCTACGATGCCTGCGGCCTAGGGAGGCGGATCAGACATGGCG
>JBHELN010000262.1:0-6352 GCA_046263115.1 Pseudonocardiaceae bacterium
CGGAACGCCGTGCGGTCACCGAACCACGCGAACGGCGTGTGGAACCAGTCCTGCACTCCTCGTAGCAGCAGGTAGTCACGGATCCGTTGGACGGCCTGTTTCTCCGTGACACCCGGTTCAAGGGACTGCCCGACCGACTCCGCCGCCGCGTAGGCCAGCTGCTGGACCTCACGGAACTTCCCCAGAGCGGTGGGATCTGTCAGCACTGTTCCAGCCACAGTGTCACCTCGCTGGGGCCACCTCCCGGGTCCCCTACAGACCAAGGTTCCTACCCCACAGTAGGAATTTCCTACGGCGTGGTAGTTTTGTCAAGTGGAGAAGCCGACAGTGGTTCCGCTGGAGGTAAGGCGCCGGGGGGGCGCCGGGCGCGCGCGCGCCGCCCATCTCGGCCCGGAGCGCCGCCGTCCGCTGATTCTCGACGCGGCGTTGGAGGTCTACGTCGAGCGCGGCTACAAAGGCACCTCGATGCAGGCGGTGGCCGATGCGGCCGGGGTGACCAAGCCGGTGGTCTACGAGTGCTTTCCGAACAAGGATGAGTTGCTGCTGGCGTTGCTGGACCGGGAGGAGCATCGCCTGTTGGGCGCGATCACCGAGTCGTTGCCGAGCAACCTCGTCTCCGACAACGTGGAGGCTGTACTGGCCGCTGGGCTCACCGCTTTTCTCACCGGCGCGCTGCAGGCGCCGAACTCATGGCAGGTGGTCTTCGACTCCGGTTGGGGTTCCGGTTCGGTGGTGGCGGAGCGGGTTCGACGCGTCCGAGAAATGGTGGTGGGTCAGTTACGCGAGCTGGTGCGCCAGTACATGGTGGCGGGTAAGGTCGACGACATCGACCGCAGGGCACCTGTGGTCGCGGAGTTGATCGCCGCAGTCTCCGAATCGTGCGCCCGCATGCTGGTCGTGGAGCGTTACCCGTGGACGGCCGCAGAGTTGGCGACTTACGTGGCCTGCCTACTCGCCCGAGGCCTCCGCCCGATCTGAACCGACTCCGGGCGCCGCCGAAATATGCCTTGCTAGCGGCGCGTTTGCGCGGCCATGGACGCCGGAATCATCGGTGCCGGCCATATCGGCGCGACGGCCGTAATCCGGACCTGCCAGCCGAACCGTTCACCGGCACTATCGTCGTGGATGCGATGAACTACACACCGGTGTACGCGACCGACCTCCCCGCAGCCCAGGCTGCTGAAGTACTCACGCAGGGATGACCGCGATGGGCAAACCCGTGCTACTGACCGTGGACGACGACCCCGGAGTTTCCCGGGCAGTGGCACGGGATCTGCGGCGCCGCTACGGCGAGCACTACCGGGTGGTGCGGGCCGACTCGGCATTGGACGCCCTGGATGCGCTCAAGGAGATCAAGCGCCGGGGTGAACCAGTCGCGGCGATCCTGGCCGACTACCGGATGCCGCAGCTCAACGGCATCGAATTCCTGGAACAAGCGATGGATCTGTTCCCTCGGGCCCGGCGGGCGCTGCTGACCGCCTATGCCGATACCGACGCGGCCATCCAGGCGATCAACATCGTCGATGTCGATCATTACCTGCTCAAGCCGTGGGACCCACCGGAGGAGAAGCTCTACCCGGTGGTCGACGCCCTGGTGGAAACCTGGCGGGCGATCGGCGAGGCGGCCGTCGAGGAGACCAAGGTGGTCGGGCACCGCTGGTCGGCGCCGTCCTTCCAGACGCGCGATTTTCTGGCCCGCAACGCAGTGCCCTACCGCTGGTACAGCGTCGATGACCCGGAAGGTCAACGGTTGCTCGACGCGGCCGGTGCTAACGCCGCGGACATCCCTGTCGTGATCACCGCGGACGGGAGAACCTTGCGCCAGCCCAGCGTCGCCGAGATTGCGGACGCAGTGGGGCTTTCTACCCAGCCAGCGGCTGAGTTCTACGACCTGATCGTGGTTGGTGCCGGGCCCGCCGGCCTGGGCGCCGCAGTCTACGGCGCCTCGGAAGGGCTACGCACGGTACTCGTCGAGAAGAAAGCCAGCGGCGGGCAGGCCGGGCAGAGCTCACGGATCGAGAACTACCTGGGCTTCCCCGATGGGGTGTCCGGTGCGCAGCTGACCGACCGGGCGCGGCGCCAGGCCCAGAAGTTCGGCGCCGAAGCGCTGTCTGCCCGGGAAGTTGTCGGCCTGGAGGCGCGCGGTTCCGCGCGGGTGGTGTACTTCGGTGACGGCCGCGAGATCGCCGCGCATACCGTGGTGCTTGCCACCGGCGTCGCCTACCGCGCGTTGGACGCACCCGGCGTCGCGGAGCTCACCGGCCGCGGCGTGTACTACGGCTCGGCGATGACGGAGGCCCCGGCGTGCGCCGGCCAGGACGTCTACGTGGTAGGCGGCGCCAACTCGGCCGGCCAGGCAGCGGTGTTCTTCTCCCGCCACGCCCGCCAGGTGACCCTGCTGGTGCGCGGAGACTCGCTGGCGCGGTCGATGTCGCATTACCTCATCCAGCAGCTTGGCGCGCTGGCCAACGTGGCGGTGCGGACCTGCACCGAGGTTGCCGCGGCGCACGGCGAGGCGCACCTGGAGGGGCTGACCCTTCGCCACACCCGTTCCGGCGCGACCAACACCGTGCCCACCGGTCACGCGTTCGTCTTCATCGGCGCGGCTCCGCGAACCGACTGGCTCGACGGTGTCCTGGCCCGGGATGCGCGGGGATTCATCCACACCGGCCCCGATCTGGTGATCGACGGGCGGCGACCGGTGGGATGGTTGCTGGATCGCGACCCCTACTACCTCGAATCCAGCCTGCCCGGGGTGTTCGTGGCCGGCGACGTGCGCGCCGAGTCCGTCAAACGGGTGGCCTCCGCAGTGGGTGAGGGCGCCATGGCCGTCACCTTGGTGCACCGGTACCTGGAGGACCAGTGACCTACTCCGAGCTGCGCGAACTGTTCTTGTTCACAGACCTGACCGATAGTCAGCTGGAGTGGATCCGCGAACACAGCGAGACGGTCGACGTTGCTGACGGCGAGGTCATTGTCTCGGAGGGCGAGCAGGCCCATGACTTCTACATGCTGTTGTCGGGAACGATCCAGATGACGCGGCTGGTCGCCGGGGACCAGGTCGAGATTGTTCGCACCGACCAGCGCGGGGTCTACTTCGGTGCCACCCAGTTCTACCTCGGCGACCAGGTTGATCAGAACTACTCCGCCTCGGTGCGCGCGCTCAGCGACTGTACGGTTCTCGCGTTGCCCAGCCGCGAGTTCAATGAGATCTTCCGCCGCTGGTACCCGATGGCCGTGCACCTGTTGCAGGGCATGTTCGTCGGTATCTCCAACACCAACGTGGTGGTGGGGCAACGGGAGCGGTTGCTGGCCCTGGGCAAGCTGTCCGCCGGGCTGACCCATGAACTGAACAATCCCGCGGCCGCGGCTAGCCGGGCCGCTGACACGCTGCGGGAGCGGCTGGCCGGGATGCGGCACAAGCTGGCGCTGCTCGCCGAGGGCCGGCTGGACCGGGACGCCTTGAAGACGCTGACGGTTCTGCAGGAGCGGTTCGTGGCTGCCGGTCACAGCGCGCCGGCCCTAACCGCTCTGCAGGCTGGTGACCTGGAAGACGAGCTGGTCGACTGGCTCGATGACCACGAAGTGGCGCAGGGATGGGAGCTGGCGCCGGTGTTCGTCGCGGGCGGGCTGGGGGTAGCTGACCTGGAGGAGGTCGCGCAGACCGCTCCGCCGGAGTCGCTGGAGGGGGCGCTGCGCTGGCTTGCCTACACCGTGGACACCGAAAACCTGCTCCGGGAGATCGAGGACGCCACCGCTCGGATCACCGCATTGGTTGCCGCCGCCAAGCAGTACTCCCAGCTGGACCGCGCGCCGCACCAGACCATCGACCTGCACGACGGCTTGGACGCCACCCTGGTCATGCTCGCCCGGAAGTTGGGTGACGGCATCCGGGTGGTGAAGGACTACGACCGCGAGTTACCCGCCACCCCCGCTTACCCGGCTGAGCTCAACCAGGTGTGGACCAACCTCATCGACAACGCTGCCGATGCCATGCATGGGGAAGGCACCCTCACCGTGCGCACCGCCCGCGACGGCGAGTTCGCCCTGATAGAGATCGGCGATACCGGTAGTGGCGTCGCGCCCGAGGTAGCCACGCGCATCTTCGAACCGTTCTTCACCACCAAGCCGGTCGGCCAGGGCACCGGGCTCGGCCTCGACGTCAGCTGGCGGGTGGTGGTCAACCGTCACCACGGCGATTTGCAGCTGCAGTCCCAACCGGGCGACACCCGTTTCCAGGTCCGCCTACCGCTGCATGAACCGGCCCGTTGACCGTTTGTCAGCCGGCTAATGCGTGCAGCCGGCGCAATACCTCGGGAGCGCCCAGCGCCTGGGAAACGGCGTGCAGGTCGGGACTTCGGGTTGAGCCGGTGAGGGCGACGCGGATGAGTTGGGATGCTTCGCGGATCGAGCCCGGGTAGGCGTCGGGATTCTTCTTGTATTCCTTGGCGTTAGCCGCGAAACCGTGTTTCGCGGCGAGTTCGCGGATCTGGTTGAACCATTCCTGAGGGTCGTCCAGGTACTGGTAAGTCTCGGCGAGGTCATGAGCGAAGCTCGCGGCGATGGTGGCATCGACACCGAGGGTGCGCAGGCGTTCGTCGGTGGGTCCGGAAAGTGTAGTGAACAGCTGCGCGAAGAAGAAACCGTACGTGGATCGGAAATCAGACCATTTGCGTAGGTCCTTCCGAGGATTAGCGACCCCGTCGCGTTCCACGGCCAAGGCTCGCAGTGCAAGATCACGTTCGGCATCAAGGACTTCGGCCAGGTCGGGGTCGTACTGAGCAGCCCAAATGCGCACGGCCTCGAGGACCTGACTTCCAGGCAGGGTGGCGATGTAGTCGGCGCTGACGTCTTCCAGCTTGACCAGGTCCACCAACGGTCCGGCCACGCCACATTGCTCAAGCTGGATCGGGGTGGCGAGTGCCTGCTGGAGCGGCATATCGGCGAGCCGCCCGTTAGCCAGTCCGCGCAGGTAGTACAAGACGGCATCGGCGGGATAGCCGGCTTCGATGTAGAAGTCGACACTGGCTTCGGGATCTGCGCGCTTGGAGAGTTTGCGTTTGCCGCCGGGGATCTGCTTCATCAGCGGGGCGACGTGCGCATAACGAACCTGCGCGAAACCCAGCGCGTCGAACAGTTGGCGGTGTAGCGGAACCGAAGAAATCCATTCGTCGCCGCGGATGACCAAGGTGATGCGCATCAGGTGATCGTCGACGGCGTGCGCGAAGTGGTAGGTCGGCAGCCGGGGGGATTGGTCGGATGATTTGAGGATGACCGCGTCGTTGCGGTTGGCCTCGTGCTCCAACTCGCCCCGGATCGTGTCGGTGAAACGGACCCGTTGTCCTGCCGCGTCGTCGGGGGCGCGGAAGCGGACCACGTAGGGGAAGCCTTCGGCGAGCTTGGCCTGCACAGCGTCGGCGTCGGCGTCGCGCCAGATGGCCCACGATCCGTAGTAGCCGGTTGGTATCTTCGCCGCCTGCTGGCGGGCGGTGATGTCGGCCAGCTCGTTCTTGGTGGCAAAACACGGGTACGCCCTGCCCTGGCGCAGCAGTTCACGCACGTAGGTGAGGTAGATCCGATCGCGCTGGGACTGCCGGTAGGGGCTGTAGCCTCCGTGTTCGTCGTCCTCGTCGGAACGGATACCGAAGTAGTCGAACGCGCGGGTGAATTGAGCGAGAGCGCCCTCGACCTCGCGGGATTGATCGGTATCCTCCACCCGCACCAGGTAGACGCCTCCGGAATGGGTCGCGACGTCGCGGTCAATGGTGGCCACATAGATGCCGCCGATATGCACGAACCCGGTGGGGGAAGGACCGAACCGGGTGACCTGAGCACCCTCTGGAAGCGACCGAGGTGGGTAGCGCTGTTCCCAGCGCTCGGGTTCCGGCAGGTCAGCCGGGAACAGGGCATCGATGACCGCGCGGTCCAGCATCGGTGAGGTCAGTCTCGTCTCCGGGCCGAGCCCGATCATGGAGTGGGTGACTTACAGACGTTCGAGGCTACCAACCGGAACGGTTCGTGCCGTTCGCCGCATGCCTGAATACTCGCGCCTCGGATCTACCAGCCGCTGCCGGCATCACCAGGGCGTTAACCTCAGTCCATGGTGCTGGATGGCCCTGGGCACCGGTCGATCGCGGCGGATGTCGCTGCCCTACGCGCTGGTGAGGAGAGTTCCTTTCATCAACCCATGCCCCCGGCTTTCCCCTGCGGGCACAGGCCACGGGAATCTGGTGACACGCTTACGGCGTCGTCCGCGGTGAACTTGTAAGCCCGCACGGGTGCCCGGAGACCTCGCCGGATACGGATTGATCCCGGGCCGCCGTGGCACGGGACCTCGCGGCTGCCGGCACCT
>JBHELN010000263.1:0-8701 GCA_046263115.1 Pseudonocardiaceae bacterium
TCCCCATGCTGGTCGAGCTGTACCTGCAGGGCCGGCTACCGCTGGACAAGTTCGTCTCCGAAACGATCAGCCTGGATGATGTGGAGCGCGCGTTCGAGAAAATCGAGCGCGGGGAGGTGCTACGCAGCGTCGTCCTGCTGGGTGGCTCGACCGCTACCGGAGCAGGCCGGTGATCCAGCGCGTCGTCACGTCGGGCACCTTCAACCTGGACGGCGGCAGCTGGAAGGTGGATAACAACGTCTGGCTGGTCGGCGACGACAAAGAGGTGATAGTCGTCGACGCGGCACATGACGCGGATGCGATCGCTGCGGCGGTGGGCGACCGGCAGGTGCTGAGCATCGTGTGCACGCACGCGCACGATGATCATGTCAGTGCCGCGCCGGAGCTGTCCCGCAACTTCGGCGCGCCGGTGTTGCTACACCCCGCGGAGCACGCCCTGTGGCGGCTCGCGCACCCGGACATCGCGCCGCCCGATGCGGAGCTCACCGATGGCGACGTTTTGCGCGTGGCGGACACCATGCTGCGGGTAGTACACACTCCAGGGCACTCCCCTGGCTCGTGCTGCCTGTACGCCCCCGAACTGACTACCGTGTTCAGCGGTGACACCTTGTTCAACGGCGGACCCGGCGCGACCGGCCGGTCCTTCTCCGACTTCGGCACGATCATCGCATCGATCCGGGACAAGCTGCTGACCCTGCCTGCGGACACCACCGTCCGCACCGGCCATGGCGACTCCACCCGGATCGGCGCGGAGGCTGAACATTTCCACGAATGGCGGGCCCCGGATTAGGAAGCGCCGACCATCCGCATGGCGGGTACTGTCACCGCGTGCGCTACGCCCATCGGCACCGCGTGCCCCACGCCCGTTAAAGCGGTCGGGCGGGCCGGCTCGATCACCCGAGCTTCGGTCACGATGGCGGTGACCAGATCGGCGGGAGTCACGTCGAAGGCGGGATTGAGCGCGCCGGACTCGGACGGCGCCATCCGCCAGCCGCCCACCAGCAGGACTTCGTCGGGGTCCCGGTACTCGATGGTGACCGCGGACCCAGTGGGGGTGTCGACGTCGATCGTGGCGGTCGGGGCAGCGACCACGAACGGGATGCCCGCTCTAGCCGCAGCCAAGGCCAGTGGATAAGTGCCCACCTTGTTCACCACGTCGTAGTTGGCGGCGATCCGGTCGGCTCCAACGATCACCGCATCCACCTCACCGCTGGCGATGAATGACGGACCTGCACTGTCCACCACCACCTGGTGGGGAACGCCCAGCTCAGCGAGTTCGAACGCGGTAATTCGGGAGCCCTGCAGCAGCGGCCGGGTCTCCCCGACCAGCACCCTCTTGATCAGCGCGTCGGCATGCAGAGCGCGCACCACACCGAGCGCGGTGCCCCATTCCACGCAGGCCATCGCACCCGCATTGCAGTGCGTGTGCAGCACCATCGGCCGGTCGCCAACGTAGCTGCGCAGCAGCGCAGCACCAAGCCGGGACAGCGTCGCACACGCCCGCACGTCGGCGTCCACCAGCGCTTGCGCGGCGGCCAACACCGCGGCTGGTCCTCGCGGCACCGCAGGCAGCACCTGCTGCACCGCCCAGCCCAGTTGCGCTGCGGTGGGCCGGGCTTCGGTTATCCGGCGGGCGTCGGTCCGCACTGCGTCGGGGTCGTAGCCCAGCTCCGCTGATCGCGCAGCGGCGAGCGCAACGCCCAACGCTCCCATCGCACCCAGCGCCGGTGCGCCACGCACCACCATCCGGCGGATCGCGTCCACCACCTCCTCAGTGGTGCGCAGGGCTACTCGACGCTGATGCGGCAGGGCAGTCTGGTCAATCAGATCGACGTGTTCGTCGACCCACTCAATGGTCCGCATAGATCCCTTTGCTTCCCCGTTTTGGTCTCCGCGCAACCTACGCGCCGGGCGCTACCTCGCGCACCGCTCAACGGATGATCCCGCCCCGGCGGGTGCTCAACGCTGTGTGATGGCGGTGTACTCCCGTTCGGAGTAGCCGGTGTACACCTGGCGAGGCCTGCCGATCTTGGTTTCCGGGTCGCTGTTCATCTCCCGCCAGTGCGCGATCCAGCCGGGTAGCCGGCCAAGCGCGAACAGCACCGTGAACATCTTGGTCGGGAATCCCATCGCCCGGTAGATCAGGCCGGTGTAGAAGTCGACGTTGGGATAGAGCTTGCGCTCGACGAAATAGTCGTCGGCCAGCGCCTTCGCCTCCAGCCTCATCGCGATGTCCAGCAGCGGGTCGTTGACCCCAAGCTTGTGCAGGACCTCATCCGCCGTCTTCTTCACGATCTTCGCGCGCGGGTCGTAGTTCTTGTAGACCCGATGCCCGAAGCCCATCAACCGCGCCCCGTCATCGTGGTTTTTCACCTTGCTGACGAAGGCGTCGACGTCACCGCCCTCGACATGGATCCGTTCGAGCATCTCCAGTACCAGCTGGTTCGCACCGCCATGCAGCGGACCAAACAGCGCGTTGATGCCCGCTGAGATTGAGGCGAACAGGTTGGCATGCGTCGAGCCCACCAGCCGCACGGTGGATGTCGAGCAGTTCTGTTCATGATCGGCGTGCAGCAGGAACAGCAGATCCAGAGCATCGGCCACCACCGAATCGACCTCGTATGGCTGCACGGGTAAGCCGAAGGTCATCCGGAGGAAGTTGTGCACCAGACCGAGCGAGTTGTCCGGGTAGAGAAACGGCTGTCCGATCGATTTCTTGTACGCGTATGCGGCGATGGTGGGCAGCTTGGCCAGCAGCCGCACGGTGGACAGCTCCACCTGATCATGATCGTACTTGTTGAGGCTGTCGTAGTAGAAGGTGGACAGCGCGGACACCGCGCTGGACAGCACCGGCATGGGATGGGCGTCAGGCGGAAACCCATCGAAGAAGCGCTTGAGGTCTTCATGCAGCAGGGTATGGATGCGGATCGAGTCGGTGAAGCGCTCCAGCTGCCCGCTGGTCGGCAGGTCTCCGTAGATCAGCAGGTAGCTGGCCTCCAGGAACGTGGAGCGTTCCGCCAGCACCTCGATCGGATAGCCGCGGTAGCGCAGCACTCCCGCGTCGCCGTCGATGTAGGTGATCTCCGAGGTGCACAGCGCGGTGTTCACCAGCCCCGGGTCGAGGCTGACCATCCCGGTCTCGGCCCGCAGGGTGCTCAGGTTGATCGCCGGCGCGCCCAGACTGGCCCTGACGATCGGCATCTGGTGCTCGCCACCCGGGTAATCCAAGGTCACGACTTGTTCACAGGACACCTGTCCACGGTAGCTTGTGAACACCTGTCACGGCGCGAGGCGCTGCACACGCCACTGGCCGTCATCGCTGCGGCGGTAGCGCAGGCGGTCGTGCATGCGGTCGGTCCGGCCTTGCCAGAACTCCACGCTCACCGGCCGGATCCGCACCCCGCCCCAGTGCGTTGGCAACGGCACCTGCTCGGCATCGGCGAAACGGGCCGCGGCCTGCTGCAGCGCGGTGTCCAGAGCCTGCCGGTCGGGCACCACGCTGGATTGCGCTGAGGCCCAGGCACCCAGTTGGGCGCCACGCGGGCGGGTCTGCCAGTAGGAGGTGGTCTCCTGGCGAGTGAGTATCTCGATCGGCCCGCGCAGGTGCACCTGGCGGTGCACGGCGATCCAGGGGAAGGTCACCGCGGCGAACCCGGTGGCGTTGAGATCACGCATCTTGGCCGAGCTCAAGTTGGTGTAGAACACCACACCCCGCGAATCGAAACCTTTGGCGAGCACGGTCCGGGAGCTGGGCAACCCGTCGGCATCGGTGGTCGCCAGCACCATCGCGTTGGGCTCGGGTACCCCCGCGGTCACGGCGTCGTCGAGCCAGCAGGCAAACTGCTCGTACCAGGTGCCGGCGAGGTCGGCTTCGTCCAGTGCACAACCGGTGTAGACGACCCGCATCCGCGCCAGATCGACGGTCTGCTCGCCGGGTTGCCTCGGCTCATCCGCCACCGGCGCACGCTCCCGAATTGATGGTCTATCCGTACCTGCCGCGCAGGCAGACTCCATCGTGCAGGAGACCGTATGATCACCGTCCCCGGGCATTGCCCCAGGGCAGTCATCAGGTGCACTGTTAGCCCATTCGCGCGGCGCCGCGCTATGGCGTGCGCCCATACCCGCTGGCCGGTCAGCGACCCGCGCGTGCCCCGCCAAGGGCGTCTATCGCGCGAGGAGGACGGCGTGACGGTGTTGACCGGGCGAGCGGACGGCAGCTTCCATCCGGGTCTTGAAGGCGTAGTCGCCTTCCAGACCGAGATCGCTGAGCCCGATCGGGACGGCGGCGCGCTGCGCTACCGGGGCGTGGACATCGAGGATCTCGCCGGTTACGTCACCTTCGGTGACGTGTGGGCGCTGCTGACCGATGGACGCTTCGGGCACGGCTTGCCGCCGGCCGAACCGTTCCCCCTGCCGGTGCACACCGGCGACGTGCGGGTTGACGTACAGGCTGCGTTGGCCATGCTCGCGCCGATCTGGGGATACCGCCCGCTGCTGGACAGCACCGACGCGCAGGCCCGCGCCGATCTCGCCCGAGCTTCGGTGATGGCACTGTCCTATGTGGCGCAGTCTGCCCGCGGGATTCACCAACCGGCCGTCCCGCAAGACCGGATCGACCAGTGCTCCACCATCACCGAGCGCTTCATGACCCGCTGGCGCGGCGATCCGAATCCCGCGCACGTCAAGGCGGTCGACGCCTACTGGGTGGCGGCCGCCGAGCACGGGCTCAACGCCTCGACCCTGACCGCGCGGGTGATCGCCTCGACCGGTGCCGACGTCTCCGCCTGCCTGTCCGGGGCGATCGGCGCGATGTCCGGCCCGCTGCACGGTGGCGCGCCGGCGCGAGTGCTGCCGATGATCGAGGCGGTGGAGCGCAACGGCGATGCCGCCACCGTGGTCCGCAGCGTGCTGGATCGTGGTGAGCGGCTGATGGGCTTTGGCCATCGGGTGTACCGGGCCAAGGACCCGCGAGCCCGCGTGCTCCGGCGGTTCTGCCGGGAACTCGGTGCGCCCCGCTACGAGGTGGCGATGGCGCTGGAGCAGGCCGCGCTGGCCGCGCTGGCCGACCGGCGCCCGGACCGGGCACTCGAGACCAACGTCGAGTTCTGGGCCGCGGTGATCCTCGACTTCGCCGAGGTGCCGCCGCACATGATGGCGGCGATGTTCACCTGCGCCCGGACTGCCGGCTGGTGCGCCCACATCATGGAACAAAAATGCACCGGCCGCCTGGTCCGCCCCACCGCCCAATACGTCGGCCCCGAACCCCGACGCCCCCAAGACGTCGCAGGCTGGCCCGAGATCGGGCACCCCTAACTAACCCAGCCGCCGTGCATTCAGCGGGCTCAGCGGTGTTACTCAGTGGTCATTTGCCCCGCTGAGCCTGCGCGCTGCGGTTCGCCGAGACGGTAGCGGGCGAACAGTTGGCCGTCGGATTCTAGGAGCCAGAGGAGGGTTAGGGGGTGCGGGTGGGGGACGGGGGCGCGGTTGACGATGGATAGGGAGCCGGCGCTGCCAGCAAGGACGGGGGCGATGGACAGGAACAACTCATCGATCAAACCGGCCGGTAACAGCGAGGCGTTGAGGTTCGGGCCGCCCTCACACAACACCGAGCGCACCCCGTGCTCGGTGCGCAACCGGGCGAGCATCACCGCCAGATCCACCTCCCCGCCCGGCTCCGATCGCAGGTAACTGACCTGCGCGGCGCACTCCGGCAGCTCAGCGTCGCTGGCGGTGAGCACCACCACCCGGGAGTGCTGGTCAGCCAGCAACGGCAGCTCCGGGGTGAGGTTGAGCCGGTGGCTCACGACGATGGCCAGCGGATCAGGCGCCAGCCCGCGGGCCACCCGGCGCGCCCGGCGCTGCGGATCACGGACCAGGCGCCCGTACCGCTCGGTGCGCACCGTCCCCGCACCGACCAGGACCGCATCAACGTGCGCCCGCAACTCGTGGAACAGCTGCCGGTCTGCCGGATTGCTGATGGCGGCGGTGTGGTGCGCCACCGCAGCCGCACCGTCAGCAGTGGCCACCATGTTGAGCACCACGTACGGGCGGTGATCGGGGGCCAGGTCGGCCAGCGCGAAGCCGTCCAGAATTTCTTCGGCGGTGACGGTTCCCGGCTCGGGCAGCAGCCGGCGCAGGGTGACCGCGGTCATGCCGGATGCCCCGGTTCAATGCGCTTGGCTTGGTCGAACGTGTAGTACGGGGCGCCGCCTGCCCGGTGGGCAGCCACCGGTTCGAGCAGGAAACCGACGTGGTCGCCGAGGTCGAGCCGGTCGAGCACTCGCCCGACGAACCAGTTCGGGCACTCCTGCAGGATCGGCAACCCGGCCGGACCGGATTCCCAGGCGCAGCGGGCGAACTTGTCCACCATGTCACCGGTGCGGCCGCCGAACAGCTGCGCGAGCCCCTCGGCCTGCCGCGGCACGAAATGCACGGCCAACTCCGGGGCGCTCATCGCGACCCGGCAGGTGTGGTTCTCCCGGGACAGGCAGATCAGAAAGCGCGGCGGGTCGATGCTGGTCTGGCAGCCGAACCCGACCAGGCAACCAGCCAGCTGGTCGCCGGCCCGGACGGTGACGATGAACATCGAGTAGTCGAGCTCTCCGACAAGCGTCCCGAAGGTGCTGCTGACGTCCACGGCGATCAACCTACCGGCGCGGTACGTGGGTAGGGTGGCGAGGTGGAGAGGGTATCCGCCGGTAAGGTGCGGGATCTTTATTCGATTGACGGCGACGTGCTGCTCGTCGCGTCGGATCGGGTATCGGTATACGACGTGGTGCTTCCCACGCCCATCCCGGACAAAGGTGCATTGCTCACTCAACTTTCGGCGTGGTGGTTTCACAAACTAGGCAATGTGACGCCCAATCACTTGATCTCCGCCACCGACGTACCGCCCGAGTTTGAAAACAATGCGATTCGCTGTACCCGGCTGCAGATGATCCCCGTCGAATGTATTGCCCGCGGCTACCTCGCCGGCCTGGGGCTGCGTGAGTACGAGCGCAACGGCACAGTGTCGGGCGTGGCGTTACCTGCGGGGTTGGTCGCCGCTAGCCGGTTACCCAAGCCGATCTTCACGCCGACCACCAAGGTCTCCGACACCGGGCACGACGAGTTCATCACGTTTGACGACGTGACCAGAGAAATCGGCGCCGGCACCGCGCAACGGCTGCGGGACCTGACCTTGGAACTTTATGCGACGGCCGTGCAGCATGCATTGGGCAACGGTGTGATCATCGCGGATACGAAGTTCGAATTCGGTTGGGACCCGGCCGGGCAATTGACGCTCGGGGATGAGGCGGTCACGTCGGACTCATCCCGTTTCTGGCTCGCCGAGAAGTGGCGACCCGGCGAGCAGCAACACTCGTTGGACAAGCAGTTCGTCCGGGACTGGGCGACCGGCACGGGATGGAACCGGGAGCCACCAGGCCCAGCCGTTCCCGCTGCGATCGTGGCCGAAACGCGGCGCCGGTACGTCGAGGCCTATGAGCGCATCACGGGTGTCGGCTGGTCGTCGTAGGGTCAAGGGATGACGCAGACCGGGCAACAGCTCACCATCCCCGCCGACTTGAAACCCGCCGACGGCCGGTTCGGGTGCGGGCCGTCGAAGGTCCGTCCCGAGCAGCTGGCCGCGCTGGCCGACACGGGAGTCTCCTTGATGGGCACCTCGCATCGGCAGGCGCCGGTCAAGTCGCTCGTCGGCCGGATCCGGGCCGGATTACGCGAGCTGTTCTCGTTGCCGCCGGGGTATGAAGTGGTGCTCGGCAACGGCGGCACTACCGCCTTCTGGGATGCCGCCGCGCTGGGCCTGGTCCGAAAACGCTCGCTGCACCTCAGTTACGGTGAGTTCTCCGCGAAGTTCGCCACGGTCACCATGCGCGCGCCGTTTCTGGCCGACCCCGTGGTGGTGTCTGCCCCGCCTGGGGACGCCCCGCAGCCGGTGAGTGACCCGTCGTGTGACCTGATCGGCTGGGCACACAACGAGACCTCGACCGGGGTGATGGTCCCGGTGTGCCGGCCGGCGCGGTCGCAGGAGGCGCTGGTGGCGATCGACGCGACCAGCGGCGCGGGCGGCCTTCCAGTTGATCCTGCCGCCGCGGACATCTACTACTTCGCTCCGCAGAAGTCGTTCGCCTCCGACGGCGGGCTGTGGATCGCGCTGCTCAGCCCGGCCGCGCTGGAGCGGGTCGCGGAGATTGGCTCGTCGCCGCGATGGATACCGGAGTTCCTGTCGCTGACCACCGCACTGGACAACAGCCGCAAAGATCAGACGTACAACACCCCGGCGGTCGCGACGCTACTGTTGCTGGTTGACCAGATCGAATGGATGCTGGCCCATGGCGGGCTGGACTGGTGTGTCAAACGCACCACCGACTCGTCCTCGCGGCTGTACTCGTGGGCGGAGTCCTCGCCGTACGCGGCGCCGTTCGTCGCCGACCCGGCCAAGCGCTCGCTGGTGGTCGGCACCGTGGATTTCGACGGCAGCGTCGCCGCCGCCGCCGTCGCGGCCGTGCTCAGGGCAAACGGCATCGTAGATACCGAGCCCTATCGTAAGCTCGGCCGCAACCAGCTGCGGATAGGGATGTTCCCGCCGTCGACCCGGACGACGTATCAGCGCTCACGAGGTGCATCGATTGGGTGGTTGAGCGGCTGGACTGAGACTGCCGGCGGCGGCGCGCCTCCCCCGGCGTGGCCTGCCACCGGC
>JBHELN010000264.1:0-4434 GCA_046263115.1 Pseudonocardiaceae bacterium
TCATCCAGGTGCCGCCGGCCGAACTCGGCGGCCGGCTCCAGCACGATGTGGACCTCGGCGCTGCCCTGCACCGCGATGACGCGCCGCAGCAGGACGGCCTGGTGCAGGTCGCCCGGAAAGGCCAGAGCCTCCCGGCACTCGATAATCCCGGTTTCGGTCACCCACCGGGAGCGCCAGATCAAGCTGCCGTCTTCGTAGTAGCCGCCCCAGACGAACCGGCGGATCGGGGTGATCGCGTAGACCCCGCGGCCGCCGATCAGAGTGGCGAACACGGCGTCGGAATCCCAGCGCGGGACGCACATCCAGACCACCTCGCCGCGCGGACCCACCAGAGCACCGCGTTCCCCATCAGCCAGCACGGCGTATTCGCGCAACACATGCGGCGGGAAGGTCGCGGTGGGCTCGGTATCGGTGCTGATCACAGCGTCTGCTTGCCCCGCGCGCGACGAGGTAAACCACACGCTCCGGTGGCTCACCTTGGAGCTGTTCGCGGCCGCGGATGACGATTAGCGGGAGCAGGCGGCGGCACTGCTGCTGATCGCGCAGTCAGGACGCTTCGGCCAGTACCAGAGCAAACCGGTCGTCGGGATCGGTCCACCATCGCTGGTCGGCGAACCCGGCCGCCAGTAGCTCCGCGCCGAGTCCGGCCCTGCGGAATTTGGTGGAGACCTCGGTGCGCATTTGCTCGCCCTGGGCGTACTGCACGGTCACGCCCAGTGCGGGCACTTGGACGGTCACCGCGCGACGAGCTTGCAGCCGCATCTCGATCCACTCGTGGGTGGCATCCCACAACGCGACGTGATCGAAGGCGGCGAGGTCGAAGTCGGCGTTGAGCTCGCGGTTGAGCACATGTAGCACATTGCGGTTGAACTCGGCGGTCACACCGGCGGCGTCGTCGTAGGCAGCCACCATGATCGCTGGGTCGGTGACCAACCCAGCGCCCAGCAGCAGCAGCTCGCCGGGAAACAGTGCGGCGCGCAGCGCGGTGAAGAACGCGGCTCGCTCGTCCGGCATGAGATTGCCGATCGTGCCGCCCAGGAACACCACCAGCCGGCGCCCGCTCTGCGCGGCCGGCAGCAACTCCAGGTGCTGGGTGAAGTCACCGACCACACCGTGTACCGCCAACCGCGGGTACTCCCGTGCTACCGCGGTCATCGCGCCGCGCAACGCGGACTCCGAGACGTCCAGGGGCACGAAGCGCTGAAGGGATCCGGTGGCGGTGAGCGCGTCGAGCAGCAACCGCGTTTTCTCCGAGGAGCCAGAACCCAGCTCGACGAGGGTATCGGCGGCTGCGCGCGCAGCGATTTCTGTCACGGTGTGCCGAAGCAGCTGGCGCTCGGTCCGGGTGGGGTAATACTCCGGCAGCATGGTGATCTGCTCGAACAGCTCGCTGCCACGGGCATCGTAGAACCACCTGGGGGGCAGCCACTTGGGGGTGGCGGACAGACCCACCCGGGCGTCATGGCGCAGCGCGGCTGCGGCGTCGGCGTCGGACAGGTAGATCTCGAGCACAGGTGCGGTCATGGCTCCTCGGCAGTAGTCGCAGGGATCGGCGCGACATCCACGGTGGACGGTGTCGCGGTGAGGAGGTGGCAGTCCGGCACGGGTTCCCAGCCGGCACAGTGACTGGTGGGTTCGGAGCAGACTTGCACTGCCCCATCGGCGACCCGCACCGCCAACGCGTGGTGCACCGCGGTCGCGGCGAGCGTGACGCCATCGGTGACCAGCAGGTTCAGCCGTGAACCCGGGGCGGCGGCCAGCACCTGTGCAGTAACCCTGCCCAGCGCGCGGCCCAGTGGATCACCAGCCACCAGACGGTGCCGGACCAGCGCCCACAGCAGCGCAGAGTCGGTGGGTGCCTCCAAAGTGAGCAGCTCGGTGACAGGCAACTGGCCGGCCAGCGTTGCCATACTGTCGGGCCAGCCGGTGACCAGGCCGTTATGACTGAACAGCCAGCGGCCGGTGGTAAATGGCGCGCAGGCGAGCTCGGTCACGGGCATGCCGATCGTGGCCGAGCGCACCGCGGCGAGCACCGCGCCGCTGCACACCGCGCCGGCCAGCGCGGCGAATGAGGTGTCGGTCCAGATCGGGATGGCCCGCCGGTAGCGGATCGGCGTGGCGGCGCCGTCCGGATACCAGCCTGCGCCGAACCCGTCGGCGTTGACCACCGCATCACAGCGCATATCGGTTGGTGCGTAGCTCTGGCGCAGCAGCGAATGCGGCGGCTCCAGCAGCAGCGTCGCGAGATTACGGGGCGGCCCGAGATAGGCCAGGTGCCGGCACACGCTGTTCAACCAGTCTGGTGCTCGGCGGCGGTATCCCGGGCACAGCGGAAACCGGTGAATATCTGCCGGCGGATCGGGTGGTCCCAGTTACGGAAGGTCCCCCGGCAGGCGGTCGCATCGGTGGCGAACGAGCCGCCCCGCAACATGCGGTAGTCCCCGCCGAAGAACACCTCGGAGTACTCCCGGTACGGGAACGGCGCAAAGCCGGGGTAGCCGGCAAACCCGGAGGACGTCCATTCCCACACGTCGCCGATCAGCTGGTGCACGCCCAGCGGAGATGCGCCGGCCGGGTAGCTGCCCGCGGGGGCCGGCTGCAGGTGCCGCTGCCCCAGGTTGGCGTGCGCCGGAGTCGGGTCTTCATCGCCCCACGGAAAGCGCCGGGAACGCCCACTGAACGGGTCGAACCGGGCCGCCTTCTCCCACTCGACCTCAGTGGGCAGGCGCTTGCCGGCCCAGGCCGCGTAAGCCTGCGCCTCGAAGAAGCTGACGTGCAGGACCGGCTCGTCGGGTGGGACCAGCTCGGTGACGCCGAACCGGGTGCGCCACCACTGCCCGCCGTCGAAGGACCAGAACAGCGGAGCCACCAGTCCTGCCTCGCACCGGTGTGCCCAGCCCCGCTCGCTCCACCACCGCGGGTTGTCGTATCCGCCGTCGGCGAGGAACCGCTGGTAGCTCCGGTTGGTCACCGGAGTGGTGTCCAACCAGTACGCGCCGGTGTGCGCGCGGTGCGCGGGGCGCTCGTTGTCCAGCGCCCATGGTTCGGTCGACGTGCCCATGGAGAATTCCGCGGCGGGGATCAACACCTCTGCGGGCAGGTCAGCGGAGCGTCCCGGCTGGGGGGCGGGGGCGTGCAGCGCGGCCGGGCCGACCCGCAGCTGGTGGGTGGCCAGCATCGTCTCATCGTGCTGCTGCTCGTGCTGCACGATCATCCCGAAGGCGAATCCGTGCTCGACCAACCGGCGGCCCTCCAGCGGGGCGCCGTCCAGCACGTCGAGCACCTTGGTGCGCACCTCGCCCAGGTAGCGTCGGGTCTGAGTGGGGTCCAGCAGGGGCAACGCGGGGCGGTTGGGCCTGGGGTGCTTGAACGCGTCGTAAAGATGGTCGATGTCGGCACGGACAGGCTCGCGGCCGCCCACGTCGCGGACTAGCCAGAGTTCTTCCTGGCTGCCGATATGGGCGAAATCCCAGATCAGCGGAGACATGATCGGCGAGTGTTGCCGGATCAGCTCGGCGTCGTCCACTGCCCCGGTGAGTGCCTGGCTGCGGGCCCGGGTGCGGCCGAGCTCGGCAGCCAGGTGATCGCGCAGCGCCGCGCTGCTCAACTCGGTGATCGGCGTGCTCACAGCAAGTGTCCTCCGGTGTATCCGGCCGGTCGCCCACCGTTACGTGACGCGCCGGCGCTGGCGGCCATGGCATGGGCGAGGTCGTCCGCTGGGCAGCGACCGCGCCGGACCCGATACTCGGTGATGTCCTCCACTAGCAACTGCACGCCGGGTGGAGCATCCAACGCCGGCAGGGCCTCGCAGGCCAGCTCGAAGACCTCGGTCGCGGCGACGGCGAGGGTGTCGTCGCGAAGGCCACGTTCGGCTGCCTGCAGCCACCGCCCGGCGGCTGGCGCGCAGGCATCCCGGGCGGCCGCGGTGACCGAGGGATCGGCAAGCAGCGCGGCCAGCACCGCCACCGGCACCAGCCACTGCCCTACCGGCTGGGTGTCCAGGTACCGAACCTCGAAATAGCCATGGGGTCGTACCGGCGGGAACAGCGTGGTCAGGTGGTAATCCAGATCAGCGGTGCTGGGCCGGCCGGGCAGTGCCCCGGACAACCAGTCAGCGAAGGTGACCCCGCTGGGCACCTCCCAACTTCCCCACGGGCGACGTCGGCACAGCAACGGAGTGTCTAGCGCTCGGCGAGCCCAATCGGCGGCTGGATCCCAGTCCACCGCCGGATCCCAGCTAACCGGACTGGGCCTGGTACGGGCCGGATCCAGCGCGAACCAGGCCTGCATCCGCGAGGACACCCATCCGGTGCGCCGGCCACCCAGCCATGGTGAGTTGGCGAACGCCGCCACCAGCACCGGTCCGAGGTCATGGAGAGCTGCCCAGCGCAGTGCCACGTCGGAGGGGGTACCGGCGTCCAGGCACACTTGCAC